>JBDSHL010000285.1:0-3733 GCA_039918515.1 Saprospiraceae bacterium
AATCGAGAATAAATGAAAAATCAGCGATTTCAAATCAGGTTATACAATCAGCCGAATTAGAAGAAAATCAAACAGAAAAAGACCTTCCTTATCTTCTTGAAAAACTATCGAGTGTTCAAGTTCAATCTGATGCTGGCAATGGAGTAGGGTACACCGATATTCGAATTCGAGGAATAGATCCCCAACAGATTCAATTCAATCTTAATGGTGTTCCTGTTAATGATGCTGAATCTTCAAGAACCTATCTAGTTGATCTTCCAGATATTGTGAATAGTACCGATCAGATTAATGTGAGCAGTGGATTTGTGACTGGCAGAAGTGGACCAGGGGCATTTGGAGCTGCTATTGATTTATTCACCAATACTTTACATTTCAAATCATTCGCTAAAATTAAAACCAGATTTGCTTCATATGCCACTTCAGCTTATTCCCTGCAAGTCAATTCTGGGCTCTTTGAAGATGCCTATAATCTTGAAGTTAGATTAAGTGGTTTGAAATCAAATGGATTTGTAGATAGAGCTTCAAGTAATTTGAAATCATTTAGTATATGTGCTGTTAAAATAAAACCCACATATAGCTTGCGTTTAAATCTATTTAATGGAAAAGAAATAACAGGACAATCCTGGAATGGATTACCTTTTACTTATTTTGACAATGATTCTTTATTTAGATATAATATTGCAGGTACTGAAAAACCGAATACACCGTATGACAATGAAGTGGATAGATATACGCAGACTCACACTCAATTCTTTTATAATCAAATTATCGGAAAATTTAATTTACAATATACTGCTAACTATACAAGAGGAATTGGTTACTATGAGAATTATAAAGCGAATCAGAATTTAGCTGATTTTATGCTCCTACATAAAGATACTATGACTTCAGATATTATTAGACAAAAATGGTTGAGCAATCATTTTATTTTCAATAGTATTGGATTGGAAAGAAATTGGAATTCAAGACTGAGTTCATATCTGGTCTTCGGTTATTCCAAATACATTGGAGAGCATTACGGTAAAGCAATTTGGTCACCATTGACCAATGTAGAGGGATTATTTGATAATTATTATTTGAATACTGGTAAAAAAAGCGAATTTAGTTTTATAGCTCGACTAAACAAAATTTGGAATGCTAAATTGTCAAGTCTTTTCGATCTTCAAGCAAGAAAAATAAACTACGGAATCTCAGGTACAGATGATATATATGGAAGTTTAAAAGTAAACAACAAAACTTTTCTTTTCTCTCCCAAAATATTGCTGGCTTATGAACATTCCAAAGCCTTGCAGTTCGATTTGTCCAGTTCATATTATCAAAGAGAACCCTATAGAGAAGACCTTCTTACAAATGTAGATTTAAAAAACGAACAATTATATGCGTTTGATTTTGGTTTGAAATATTTAAAATTTCCTTTATCCTTCAAATGTAATTTTTACAGTATGAATTATTTCAATTATCTGACATTAAATGGTAAGTTGAATGATACAGGAGATCCTTTGAGAATTAATGTCCCGAAGGCGTCAAGACAAGGAGTAGAATTGAATATCGAATATTCTTTCCTAAATAAAATAAAATTGTTTTGGTCAGCTAATTTTTCCTCTAATAAAGTTTATAATTATGAGAAAAATATTGCGGTATATACTCCTGAATTTACACTCATCAGATATGAAGTAAAAAATTACAAGAGCGTTGATTTAGCTTTTTCTCCTAGCATGATTCAATCTCTGGGTTTAAGTTACATTGTGCTGAATCAAAAACAGAATAAATCAAAATTGGAAGTTAGTTTATTTTCAAAATGGGTTGGAAGTCAATTTCTAGATATTTCAGAAATGGAGACTTCTAAGTTGCCTGCTTACTTTATATTAAATTCTAGAATAGCGTATCAGAAAAAATTTAATTGGTTAAAATTAGAAAGTTTTTTTCAAATTAATAACTTATTGAATACTAGATTCAGCTCTCATGGATGGTACTCCAACTACAAAGTTGAAGGAGCCTATGAACTTGGTTCAAATCCATATGAAGGAAGCATTGAAAACAATAACTTTTTTAATAAAGGATTGTATCCACAGGCACTTAGAAATTTATCCTTCGGCTTAGATTTTATTTTTTAAAAATTGTATGTAAATCCCGCTCTAAATTGTATGGGTAATTGGACTGACTCCTTATCGGCAAGAAAATCATAGAGTAAATATATTTCATAGGAAAAAGTTCCTTCAGGATTATATCCTATTCCGGTAAAGAAATGATCTTTAAAATCTCTTTGGGTTTGTATTTTCTTATTAACTACTAATCCAGTAACGGATAAGGTTGAAATACTAGAATATTCTACATGGCCAAAAAAATTGGTAAGAAATTTTGCACGACTGAAAGCTCCTAAGCCAAAATTAAATCCATTAAGCTTTAGAACATCTGGATTATCGTCAAATCGTCCTCCTATATAATCAAATTCTAAACGTGGACCAATTGACCACCAGGATTTGATTTTATAGCCGGCAAGTGGAGAAATTCCAAATTCAAAAATATTCCCTGGAATGGAACCTATATATTCAGTATGGAATGCCAAGTTGAATCCTCCTCCATACCACATATCTTCCTTCCAAAAATTATGTTCACTCTTATCTTTAGAATTTTTCTTGGTGACCTTTTTGCTAGATTGTGCTTCAAGGTTTGTAAAAAGCAATCCTAGAATTAAAAGGCTTAGACAGTATTTGGATAGTAATCGCATATATAGTATGTTGATATTTAGCTGTTTATATTATTTAAAATAAAAAGTAATTGAATTAAATCACAGATTTATTATTTTTGAGTCAATTATTAAAAATTCAAAGTTAATGAAATTAAGAAACTCCATTATTCTTGTATTTATTGCTTGTAGTTCAATTTTTAGTCAGGAATTTCAAGGGATTCCAGTTGAACATTATTCAAAATCACTTTTAGACTTAAAATTTAGAAATTACCAATTAATAGAATTAGATGTCAACGCTATTCAAAACTCTTTGAACAACAGATCCAATATTCAACAATTGAAAATAAAATCGGCTCAAATTAACTGGGACTTAACACTGAATGAATTCAATATGTTCAATAAAGACTTCTATTTAAGTGTTGGTGAAGAGAATAAGGTCGTTAAAAAGTACGGAAAACCCGATATACGCACATTCAAGGTAGTATCTAATTCTAAGCGAGCTGGACGTTCGTGTTTAACTTTAGCAGATCATTTTATTTATGGTTTTATTGAAGAAGCTGGTGTTAGAACTCATATAGAGCCTTTAAGAAACTTGGATGAATCAGCAGGGTTGGATCAATTTATTATTTATAGTGAAAATGATGTTATTCCCATTGCAGGTTTGAAATGTGGATCCGACGAATTAATGGAGAATGCACATCTAGGCGAAAATGAAGTGATCAATAAATCAAATGGACAACGAGGTGCTTGTGTCATAGTAGATGTTGCACTGGCTTGTGATAAGACCATTCATGATGCTAAAGGCGGAATTACCGGTGCCGAAAATTTCGTTACTGGGGTTATGAATGATGTTCAAACCAATTATGACGATGAATTTACAACTTCTGTTGAATTTAGTATTGCAACAATTTTTGTTGCAACATCAACTTCCACCGATCCTTGGAATGGTTTGACTACAATTGATGCTCATTTAAATAAACATAGAGATTGGGCTAACGGAGGTGGTTATGGAGGAGCTGGATATGGCGTTGCTACAGCCTGGAC
>JBDSHL010000286.1:0-7625 GCA_039918515.1 Saprospiraceae bacterium
CAGATTATACCAGGTGAAAGTTTATCTTCTATTAATATATTAGACCAACACGAATTGCCACTCAACGTATCAATAACTCTTCCTATGATTTTCTTATTCAGAAAATTCGTATCCACTGGATTCAGAATCGGCTTACCATAATGACTTAATTCAACTTTCATTGTGGCGGTACAACCACCACCAGCTAATAACATTCCTGGCGTTACTGTAGCATGACAAAGAGAATCCAAACTCAAATTAATATCTTTACATACCATTGGATAATCATTCTTAACTGTCAATTTAAAATTACACGATTCACTAGTACCAAAACAACCTCGAATACCGTAACAAAGATCATACACGCCTGGCCCAACTGGTAAGGTCAAATCAGGTCCACATAACTGCATTAATTCATCAGGATTTGGAGTGAAGACAAAATTAGTTATCATAAAAGTATCTTCATATACGCGATTATCTGACCTTACATAAAAGCATAATATGGAAGGATTTGCAACATACAATACTATTGATCCATTTGCAATATTTGCAAACGGCGGTTTGCCTAAAATACTATCCTTTGTTCCATTGTCATCAATTAGTTGAAATCCAGCTTCATCATATCTAAAGAATCCTCCTCTCATCATAGCAGTCCAATCAAAAGTTACTGTTCCAGCACATGGTATAGTTACACAAGTTCTGATTACAGAAGTATCAAATTTTAATTGAACAAGATCTGGTGGAGTTCCATTATTTGTTCCTACAATTGTTAGTTTAGTTCCTCCTGGATCTACCATAACCAATCCATCTGTTCCAACAATATTATCATTGCCAGGACCCTCTTTATACAAATCTTTAAAAAGTGTACCAGAGTATGCGGCTGGATAAAAAGACCCTTTAAAGTCATTATAAACTGGACAATAATTGTTTACAATAGGAATTAATCCATCCACTAATGTATCACAGTTGGTAGGATCAGGCATTAAAATAATTGTATCTCTACTGCAATTTGACAATAAATGATTTGGAGCAGGGTTCACCATTATATTGAATAAGCAGGAATTTGAATTTCCTGCACAATCAAATGTATTATATATAACATCATAATTTCCTGGTTGAAGTTCATCTCCAGAATGAGGTCCTGATACTTGAATAACACTTAATGAAGTTGTTGTTAAAATTAAATTACTAATCGTAATACTATCAACTCCTAATTGGTTATCTGATTGTACTTCAAAACACAATCGATCACCATAGTTTACAGGAATGCTCCTTGAACCAAATGCATAATTGCCATTTCCTGTCGTAAGAATATCTGTCGTACTAGTAGGAATCAAAGCATCCTCAACCATAAATCTTGCCCTATCTCCATTAAACCCATCACGATTATTCATTCTTGCCCGGAAATCAAAACTTAAAGTACCTGTACATGTTGCGTAGAAGCAAACTTGAAAGACTCTTAGGCCTAAACCATTGGTTGTACCAACAATCAGTATTGAATCAGAACCATACCTTATAAATTGACCGTTAAGTCCAAAAATAAATTCATCGTAATAACTAAAAAAAGAAGCACCAGGAGTGGCTAACATATTGGTAGCAACACATAGGTCATTGGAAGTTGGTGTATTCCAACTATAGACTATTCCACATGCAGTTGGATCTACAATATTTAATACAGTATCTACAGGACAGCCCATTAATATAGGTTGATCTAAGTCTGGATTACATGACAATGGTAAAGGTTGCGAAAAACCTGTAATTTGAAAAAAGGTAATAAAGAATAGTAAAACGAATAATTTACTTAGCGAAGTAATAGTTTTCATATCTGGTTTTTAAAAAACGAATAATTCTCGCTAAATACGTAGTTACAAAGAATGTTGAACTCTTGGGATAGATATTCAGGGGCAAATATATAGATATTTATAATATGAAGATAATTTATTTGTAATTATTTCCGACCAAAAATGGTTTAAGTTCTATTATGCATATTAAGTAACTGATAATCTGCTTATTATACTTTACAAAAATAAAAATATTTAATTTCCAATTATCCTTAAAATCATTTATATAACTATTTAAATCTTTTATCTCATTAGTTTGTTTCCTAATATCAAGTCTTACAAAAACATTATATTAAAAAATTATTACATACATAAAATTTTGATTACTAGCATATGGCAATAATAATTACGGACGAATGTATTAACTGTGGTGCCTGTGAACCAGAATGCCCTAATAATGCCATATATGAAGGAGGGATTGAATGGGCTGTTTCCGATGGCAATACGGTTCAAGGAAATTATCTACTTTCCAATGGAGAACAAGTAGATGCCCATCATAAAAATCTACCCGTTTCAAATGATTACTATTTCATCGTGCCGGATAAATGTACAGAATGTGTAGGATTTCATGAAGAACCCCAATGCGCCGCAGTATGTCCAGTTGATTGTTGTGTTCCAGACCCGGATCACGTTGAATCAAAAGAAACTTTATTGGCCCGTAAAGAAAATCTTCATCTTTAGAATATTCAAGGTTCTGTCTTAGTTAAAATGATTCAATCTTTCAAATAGATCCTTGTCATTCTAATCTAGAATCAAAATCTTTGTTTTTATGGAAGAGTTTGTTTTTAATTTCACTAAATAAATCCCTTTGATTTCTTTACTTAAATCAAGTTCCAATTTTCTTTCTCCTCCCAAATAATTTCTCTTGAATATTATTTTCCCGTCTGTATTGAAAATTTCTAAATTCTGAATATCTGATTCTGAATAAATTTCAATTATTCCATTGCTAGGATTTGGCCTACAATCAAATTCTACAAATAATAAATCATTTACTCCTACAATTCTCAGATCCAAATCAAGACTAAGTCTGTTCGTACCACATGGATTACTTACCATTAAGTTAACTTTATAAATTTTGGCTGAGTCAAATTGGTGAATAGGATTTAGTTCTGTACTTGAGTTCCCATCTCCAAAATCCCAAAGAACATCTTTTGTATTGGTTGAGAAATTAAAAAAACTTACCAGTCTTGGATCTTTAATGATATAATCAAAAGAGGCGAGGGATTGTTGATAGGTGTTTAATTCTCTTGAAACAATATTTATTTGATTCCCTACATTCGTACTTAAACTGATCACTTTAGGTCCACTGGTAGTATACTTAACACCTAATGGACCTGAACCCATTCCAGTCCTTGGAGTTGCATTCAATCCAAAATTCCAACTCAACACATTACCAGAAGGATTTGAACTACCACTAAATCTAATAATATTTGAAATACATAACTCATTAGGTTCCCACGATATATTCAATGTAGGCGTACTTTGAAGTTTTTCAATGACCTTAATGTTATCTAAATATAGATTGGAAAAAACGCCTCGAATTAATTTTACTTTGATAGCAATTCTTTTACCCTTGAAAATTGATAAATCTATGGCTAATGTCTTCCACATAGTGGATTCAGTAGGAACCCACACTATGTCAGGTGTTGTTGCGGATGTATACAAGCTAGTTTCTGAGGCTGAAAATAAGTTATAAGACTTCGTTGTTCCGCTGCATAGCTCCAAAACTTCAATACTGAGCGTGTCATAATAAGCTGCAAAATAATTGCTTTTATGATAGGCGAAGTCCATGTAAAAATAAGGTTCGATGGAATTATTTAGGTCAATCAATTTAGAGACAAGACCTAATTCAGAACCAGCATAACTATAATTACTATTGCTAAAAGAAACTACTTTAGAAAGGTTAATATTTTTATCTAATTGTTCTTGAACTTGCCAAATTGAAGAAGGTATTGAATTTGTAACCAACCAGTCATTAGGAATTTTATTTGCTTCAAAATCTTCTACCATTGGATAAACACCTGAACTACTTTTTACCAAATAATTCTTTATTTTAATCTGAGTAGTGTCGTTAAATGCAAATTCATCACTACTTAATTCGATCCATATAGTAAAAGTCTTTTCACCTTCAAAATCAAGTTGAATTCCGCCATTTAATTTAACCAATATAGAATCTCTATATTTCAATTTTCTATTCACAATTTCAGTGATCAAATTATTTCCTTGATAATACTTGATTGCAAATGAGTTCACTTCATTAATATTGCGATTATGAATAATTACTTCCGGATTCACTAAAGTGTTTGAACCACAACTCACAAATTCTCGCGTTACCAACCATTCATTTTTAGGTTTAATACTTAAATCATTTGCAACTTGGCATTTCACCAAAGTGTCTGAAATATTAATTGCTTTCGTTCTTCTTCCCAGTACACCGTTCCTATATCCTGCTACTGCAAACCATAAATCCTGATTTCTTGATATTATAGGTATCTTAACAATATTGGTATCAGTACCTATTAAAACATTCATTCTAGGACCTTGAAGCGAATAAACCAGAAAACTATCTTTTGAAGATTCTGACCATGTTAAGGTTAACTCATCCGGACAATATTTGTCAATTTTCAACCCTGTAATTGGATTAGTTATGGTGAAAAATTCACTTTGACTTGTAATGTTATTTTGAGTTAATCGAATTATGCAAGAATCAGAATTAATACCATTTGGAGTAATCCAATTTATTAATTTAGTATTTCCAAGTACAGATTTAACATTTCTCCAACTCAGACCACCATCAATTGACAACTCAATTAGAATAGTATCAACATTATATGAATTATAGTAAATATTTGTCGTTTCTAATGTGTTGAATTTTTCATGACCAACTGGTGAAGTAATATTCAACTTATTCTCTGGAAAATCATAAAGGAAATACGTTGGAACTGAATTGTCTGGAATAAATTTACCTTTAATAATTATTGTATATTCTCCTGCTTGTGGAAATTGAATGGCAACTTGTTCAAAATTATTTAAAGTGTCAACTCCTGGAAGCGCTCCTTCAGCAAGTGAATTGGCATCTGCTGTTGGATTTAAAACCCAAGGAAGAATTTTAGTGCCTGTGGGACTAAGAACTTCCATATCTATATCGTTAATTAATACCTTTCTAGCATTAAGTGAAGATTCTTTTTCGGCCCAATAGATCATGAATCTTGCAATAGAAGAATTAGTTGGAACAGTAATTTTAATTTCTAAATTATCATTTTGTTTCACAACAATTTCCTGATACCTGTGCTCCTTAATTAAGTTATATGCTCTTAGGCCATCAATTACTCCAAAACCATAAACGTAATCAGGACCTTGAGTTCCAAGATCAGTTGCAGTATTCATCAAGGTCGCTTTAATTAATGCAGAATTTGGATTATTCTGATTATTAAGATTTTTAAATGCTTGATATAATAAAACTGCTGTTCCTGCAACACCAGGTGATGCCGCAGAGGTTCCTCCAAAAACTTGATAAGTGTTACCAATGTCGGTCGAATTTTCATTAGTACCTCTTGAAGAAACATCGGGTTTCAATCTACCATCTTTTGTTGGACCTCTACTAGAGGAACCATCTATAACTCCAGTAATTGTCAAATTAGCAGCTGTAATTACATTCTTTCCAATCTTATGTCCACCAGTTATATTGCCCCATTGATTTCCAGCGCCATAGCCGCAATCTAAATTATTGCTATTTCCAGCAGAAAAACAATGTAGAAGCGTTGGATTATTATTACTCATTCGATCCACAATTTGAGTAATAATGGTATAACCACCATTGCATCCATTGGAATAAGACGAATTTGTAACAACGACTCCAGAATTTTTATGTAGGCTTTCAGTATTATCGAGAAAATCATCCTGGTAATTAATCACGTATAATTTAGCTGCAGGTGCCATTCCTTCCATTAATGGATCAATATTGGCTGCTCCACAGATAATTCCAGATACACCATCTCCGTGGTTACCATCGGCACCAAAAGTCTGGTTAATTAATCTAGTATTAAAATCTATATGCGGTCCAACTGGTCCGTCATCTCTAACAAGAACATTTACACCTTCACCATCAAGATTTATTCCTTTACTCGCAATTCCACTAATTTGATTTACTCTATGCATTGAGCGTCCTTCTCTATCCTCTGGTTCGCCCTTCTTGGCTGTACATTCTATGTGTTGTATCCATTTACTTTTTAAGACATGTTGAATCTGATTAAATTTACATTCTATGAAGATTAATCTATTCTGCTCTGATACTTTGTTGATGAAAATGCCCAAGTATTTACATTGATCACTAACATAATTTATATCTAGTTCTGGCAAATATTGAATACTTAACTTAGCAATTCCATTAATTTCTTCATTACAATATTCTCCATTTCTAATTTCGTCAGATGACCTAGATTCTAATGTTAATTTTGAAACACTAAAAATATTAATATTTCTAAACGAAACAGAAGATTCAAAGCAAGCTAAATAATTTGTTCCCCCTAAATAATCGTATAATCTAATACCCTCCATTGCTAATGATTGCTTACGCTCGAGATTGGGCAATTCCTTAAATTGCAATATGGCATAATACTTCTCATTAATTTGATCAGCTTGAACTATAGGGTCAAAGTTTTGTGAAGATAAAATAGTAATATTTTCTAGAATTAAGAAAATAAATAATAAATGGCGAGTAATTTTTTTCATAATTAATCTTTTAGTTCAGGAATATCCTGAATTGGTTTCATAATACTAATATGCTTAATACATGAATGGCTAGCAATTTCTTCTAAAAATTTATATTGTGTTTCTAACCTATAGTAAGAAGAATTCTGATTAAGAAGTTTTCCATACACCTTTAAATCAGCTTCATCTAATGGCGCAAATGATTGAATAAGCAAAATACAATTTCTATTATCACTTTTAATATCACTAAGTTTAATTCCTTCAGATAATTTGTCTTGTAAAGTGTAAACTTTCAATTTTTTTATTGGGGTAGAAATAAGATTAAGCTTGTCCCATTTCTTATACCAAACCCCCTGGTATACATTTTCAAATAAAAAGTCTTGGATAAATAATCCTTTATTTTCCAATTCTTTTTTTTCATCTCCAGATAAAGTTCTTTTCAATTCTATAATTCCGTATCTATAATTGCTACATTGCTTTTCATTCAATGCATCTAACTTATAACTTGTTTTGCACCCAATACAGAAGATAAAAATGAAACTAAATTTAAAGATTTTTGTGAGATTAAACATTGCCAAATAATAATTTAAAATTCTGAACAAAATTGCTCTTTCTAAATCCAAATATCAACCACAAAATAAAAACCAAGATTATAGATAATCCTAATGACAATACTCCAAGCATAGTACTTAACCATTGCATATTGTTTTCGCCCAATTCATAAATTCCAAGTCTATTATTTGATATTTCAAATAAACTTAAACAAAGTATTTTTACCATTATAAATATCAATAAAATTAAGGTTGAAATAGCCATTCCTTTTATTCTTGATTTCCATAAAAGAGGCGTTGCAGAAAAAAGTCCAATAAGAAAGAACAAAGGTACTATATACATTTCAAATAAATGAAGCTCCAATGATTTTGTTGGAATGGTGGCAAATTGTTGCTTTGATCTTTTAGCTTCGTCTTTGGCTTGTTGAATGAGTATAGGATTTCCATAAACAAGATACATATCTGAATTGGAACTAGATTTAGTATTCATTTCTTGATAAGAAATATCCGCACTAGGTAAAAATGTTGCAACCCATGATGTCGT
>JBDSHL010000287.1:0-1928 GCA_039918515.1 Saprospiraceae bacterium
AGGCTCTTTCTGGACGCATAGAACCCCTAAGGCTATCTTTTTGGGAAAACGACTTATTCTGAGCAAAAAGGATATTGCTTGTAATGAATAGGATTATTAGAGAAAATTTTGTTGATAACTTTGTAAGCATTTGGGTCAATAATTAACGAATAATGGCAAAAATACTGGCTATAAAGGAGACTAAAATGATTTATTTATGCACAAGGTATCCGTTTTTGGGCTTTTGATGCTTAATAGTCTGTAAAACAGCTGTTAAAACACTTATAATGATAAAAATACATCTTGGATATGAATGATTGTTTTTGAAAAGTCAATTTTCGGATAAGAAAGTAGACCTTGCCCTTCGAGTAGAAATATTAGTGCAAGTATAAGATGTTTCTAATTCTAAATTATAGTTTAATATTTCTAAAAGTTAGAAGTTTAACCTCATATGTATTATGTGATCGTCTAAGTATTATCTTAATTTATTAAGATAAATAAACCATTAAAAAAACGCTTTTCTAAAGTTTATTTGAAACTTGATTTTATTGTAAGGTTTATTACTTTGATTATGTTAAGAATCATGATGTAAATTGAATAAAATATTGGTTTATTGTTATATCTTTATCTTTTAAAATTTGGGCTTTTTTTAAGTCTATGCAAAAACTAGTAATATGAATAAAGTTTTACTTTTGGTTTTATTTGTTTTTTCCCTTTTTAACACCCAAGCTCAATTTTTTCTCAAACCACTTATTGGATCTAATACTGAAGCCAATGACAATAATCCAATTTGTATTATTCCTAATTATTTAGGATCATTTACGACAAGTGGATATCACGTAGGTGATACAGTTAATGATTTTACCTTATTCGATTTAGAACATAGGGCTTATAGTTTATCCGAAATGCTTGCAGATGGCAAACCCGTTGTACTGATTTCAAGTAGTTATACTTGTCCAGTTTTTAGAGGAAAGGTTCAAGAAATTAATGAAGTATTTAAAAAATATAATGACAAAGTAAATATATTGATAGTCTATACCGTAGAGGCACATCCGGATATTGATATTTCACCTTATTTTGGAAAAGTACATACTGGGGGAACTAATATAGCTGAAGGCATTTTATTCAGACAACCCATTGCGTTTATTGATCGAAAGAAAATTGCTGCTGAAATGTTGAGTAAAATAGAAATATTGCCAAAGCTTATAATTGATGGTCCATGTAATGAATGGTGGGCTCATTATGGTCCAGCTCCAAATAATGCAACTATCATTCAACCTAATGGCCAGGTATTTGCAAAGCATGATTGGTTGAATCGTCTGCCCAATGATTTAGCTTGTGATTTAGAGAAGTTGTTAAATGGTGTAAAAGATTGTAATGTGCAATCTAATGGATCTTTTACACATGAAATTACATCAGATACAATGATTAAGGGTACTGCAGGAGAGATATTATATGCAAGAGGTGTTTTGAGAAATAACACAAATTCAAGAGTGAATATTAAAGCTGTGCGTTTGAAAAAAAATATACCAAGTGCCTGGGAAACATCAATGTGCTTGGATATTTGTTATGGCCCTGATGTAGATACTGCTTATTTTTATATTAATCCTGGCCAATCAATTTCTTACTACATAGATTTTTTCACAGATCCTGTACCTGGTGTAGGTTCATTTCGTTTGGGATTTGTTAATTCAGATGATAATACCAATAAAGCATCTGTGAACTATACATTGAGTACAATATTGAGTGATATAAAAAGCACTGATGAAATAGATAATCTACCTTATTTATATCCGAATCCTTCCAAGGAGGCTGTGAATTTATCAATATATTCATCGGATGAATCAAGTGCGACGATAAAGGCAATATTGATGAATGGAAAAGACTTTTCATTCGAAACCAATATTCATGTTGGTAAAAATATTATTCCATTGACTTTTTTTAATCAA
>JBDSHL010000288.1:0-2560 GCA_039918515.1 Saprospiraceae bacterium
GGAGCAATAGAGCGCATTAAATCTAAGAAGAAATCCATATTCGATAATTAAGTCGCAAAGCTAATGCAAAGCCTCAACTCATTATTAGAACAAAAAGCTTTAAATTTGCGTTATAGTAACAAAATAATCAACGATGGATACGGCCGTAGAATTACCTATAATTATAACAGAATCAGCACTTTATCAACTTAGAAGGATCAAAACTGAGCAGAATATTCCAGATGATCATGGTCTAAGAGTCGGCGTCAAGGGAGGAGGATGCTCAGGATTTAGCTATGTCCTAGGGTTCGACCAGCCAAAAGATCAAGATCAAGTTTATGAAATCGATGGCATTAAAATATTCATGGAAAAAGCCCATTCGCTATATCTTGTTGGTATGCAAATTGAATGGGTAGAAGGTTTAAATAATAGGGGATTTTCATTTGTTAATCCGAATGCCAAAGAAACTTGTGGATGCGGACAATCCTTCTCTGCATAAACATTAGGATTAACAGACCATGAAAGACTTTATTGACCTTCTGGCAAGAATGTGCTTATCTGCAATATTCATTTTTGAAGCATTTACTTCAGTTAAATTCATAACTAGAACCAAAGACACGATGTCTCAATATGGATTCACTTGGAATCAGGATATATTACTATACGGAACTATTTTTGCTTTAACCATAGGTGGAATTTTTCTATTGATAGGATATCGAACAAACTTTGCAGTATTTCTTTTATTGTTGTATTGGATTCCAGTAACTTTTGTAGTTTATTCCTTCTGGGATGACCCAGCCAATGTTCGCAATATTCATTCCATTATTTTTATGAAAAACATTGCCATAATTGGAGGACTTTTACATGTCTGGTTATATGGAATCGGTAAATATAGCATCCGAAGAATGTTTGGAATGACAAAATTACCTAAAGAAAAATGGTAAATAAAATGAAAGTAATTTCAAAGGTTGTTTACATAGCTGTGTTAAGTTTCCTTTTTACATTTTTAATTAATGCTCTCAACGCACAGTTTTCATATACTTTTCAAATGGATACCATTCGAATAGCAGAAGAAGCAAGACTTCATTCTTTTTCGTATGGACGAATTGGAGATAGTTTATTTATTTTTGGAGGTAGAACTGATGGCATTCATGACAAAGCAAGTGGATTCGAATCCAATCATGCCAACAAGAGCTTAGTTATTTTTAATACAAATACCAATACTGCGAATAAAATTTCCTTGTCTTCACTAGATACCTTTATGCTAGATGCCATAAGTTCAAGTAATGCAAACTTTTGTCAAAAAGAAAATAAATTAATCATTATAGGTGGGTATGGTCAAAATTCTTTAGGTAAATATACAACCTACCCTAGTCTAATACAACTTGATTTAATAAAGCTTGTTGAATTAATTCAAAATAATCAGAATATTTCACTTGCATTTACTCAGATTAGAAATGACACATTTGCAATTGCAGGGGGGCAGCTAAAGTTTATACAGGATAACTTTTATCTTGTCGGTGGACATAATTTTCAGGGTAAGTATAGTAACAAACCCCTTGAATTCAAGCAAACCTATTCAGAATCTGCTTATGTTTTTTCACTACTAGAGGAAAATGGAATATTAAAAAGTGTAATTCATAATCAAATCAGAGATGAGTTAAATTTTCACAGAAGAGATTTTAATTTAGCACCATTTCAAACTTCTAAGAACACGATAGAACCAGTTGCTTTTTCAGGAGTATTCACAGTTAATGAAAGTCGCCCATTTCTTAATATTTCAAGCATTCAAAAAAATGGTTATACTGACATTCCTGATTTTAATCAGAAATTAGCCAATTATCAATGTGCACACATTGGATTTTATTCTACCCAAGATGATGTTGCCAATGAAGTTTTCTTTGGCGGGATGGCGGAATATTATTTAAACAATTCGGACAGCTTGATTCACGATCTTTTAGTTCCATTTGTCAAGACCATTTCCAGAATTGAAAGAAATCAAGATGGAAGTTATCAGGAATTTGCATTAAAAGAAATAAAAATGCCTGGATTTCTGGGAACCAATAGTGAATTTATTTTGGATAAAAACATTTCATTAATTCATGAGGGTATTATTGATATCGATCAAATCAAAAACGATATAAATATTGGTTGTATTATAGGAGGAATCTATAATACGAGCATTAGACTAAACCCATGGCAAGATAGCATGATCAGCTTAACGACAAGTAATCCCTATTTCATCAAAGTCAGACTCGTTAAGCGCGATCCAAATTTGGTTGATTCCAAAATTCTGCCTGAAAAGAATTATCCAATGCATATCTTTCCTAATCCTGCTGATGATTTTTTAAATATCAGTTTCAATGAAGAATTAAAAAACTTAAGCCTCTGGATTCTAAATACTGAAGGCAAATTGATTTCATACCATAAGTATGATAATACTCAACAATTATCAATTCATGTGAACGGAATTTCGAGTGGTCAGTATCATTGTTACTACCTGGTCAACAATGTCAATTTAGGCTAATCTTTTTTTTGGAAAAACTAAAAATTACTCAAGCGGCTTTATTTATAATACATC
>JBDSHL010000289.1:0-2325 GCA_039918515.1 Saprospiraceae bacterium
TTTTAGAAAAATTCGCCGACAATTCTAGTCTCCAAGTTATATAACAAGTCTTATTTAAATTTCTTTAAATAATTGTCAATGACATTCCTTCTTGGCCTAGATTCAATAATTTGGCAGTTAGAATTTAATTTTATTTGCAATTGATAAATTGTAACTATTTAGTTGGTTGATGTTTTTGTCATGATTTTTGCATAAATGGCAAAAATTCATGCCAAAAACAAGCTTATTCACCATTAAACCCGCTTTATGCAATAGACTTTCTATTACAAGCCAAAATGCCTGCAAATCCTATTACTTCCTCGAATTTTTATCCTCACCATGGGGGTGACCATGTTTGCGGTAAAAATTCTCCGGGAGTAACAGTCTTTATTGGCCTTTTGACTTTCACTACGAAACTCTATTGCATAAAGCGGGTTAAAAACGATGGATTACATCCATCGCTAAAAATATTATACTCCTCTGGAGTATTTTTTAATACATGGTTGAATAGTTACGATAAATTAATAATAAATCTGTCAAATGTGATTAATGGATTCAGTTTCGCAACTGATAAAGACACAATAGAACTACAACTAACTGACAATTATCTTTGATTCTGATCAAATTTCATAATTTAAACATGCAATTAACTTAAGGATATTGATTGGTTTTTTCACATTTAAATCAGGTTATTTGAAATACAAATTAAATTACTCTATATCGCTTTACACTTCTCCTTTAACCATTTATTCTGGTTAGGATTACAATATCTCGACAACCTTCTGTACACTTCCTGGTGATATTGATTTAACCATTGAATGGATTCTCTATCCATCATATTAGAAACAATGAGTGAAGTATCAATCGGAAATAATGTTACGGTCTCAAAAGCTAAGTAAGTGCCGTCAGTACTAGCTTTATCAAGAGTTGACAAAACCAAATTCTCAATTCTGATTCCATGTGAGCCTTCTTCGTAATATCCAGGCTCATTGGAAGTCAACATGTGCTCTACAAATTCGGAACTTCCTCTCTGGTTATACGCCGTTACAAATCCTTGTGGAGGCTCATGCACATTCATAAAAAATCCGACTCCATGTCCCGTACCATGATTATAATTTAGTCCTTCCTTCCATAGAAATTGTCTTGCCAACACATCCAATTGTACCCCTTTAGTTCCTCTTGGAAAAACTGCTCTCGCTAAAGCAATATGTCCCATCAGAACTGCAGTATAATGTCTTTTAATTTCCAGTTTAACAGCCCCTAATTTAATTGTTCTTGTAATGTCTGTTGTACCATCCAGATATTGCCCACCGCTGTCAATTAAAAGTATACCTGATTTTCGAATTTTTGCAGAGGATTTTTCTTCAGGGCGGTAATGGATAATTGCGCCATTTGAATTATATCCGACAATAGCGTTGAAACTTTCGTTGACATAATTTCTTTGCTTCGAACGAAAATGTATTAGTTTTTCTGCAAGCTGAAATTCTGTTGGATAATTATTAATGGTGTGTTGTTCTTCCAACCACATGATAGAATTCATTATAGCAATGGCATCTTTCTCCATCACTCTTCGAATATGCTTTATCTCTGTACTGTTTTTTATTGCTTTATGTTGCATGATACAACTTGTTGCAGATAATATTTTTCCTTGAGGAAGAAGAATAGATAATTTAGCATTCAATGTTGAAGGATCAATCCAGATAAATTCATCTTTAATTGATTTTAAAAAAACAGAAATTTTATCATAAGATCTTACAATGACTTTATTTTTTTCTAAAGTACTTAATAATTCTTTGGAAATCTTTTTAGGATTTGTAAAAAGAATGGATTCCGCTTTACCGATACATAAGTATGCTACAAATACAGGATTGCAATGAACATCTGATCCTCGTAAATTCAACACGTGCGCAATTTCATCTAAGGCTGAAACGAGAAACCAATCCGCTTTTTGTTTTTTCATTTCATCTCTAACCAATTTAATTTTCTGGCTTCTTGATACTCCAGCATATTTGATATCGTGTTCATATATGGGTGAGAGTGACAATGGAGGCCTTTCCAACCATATACTTAATAACAGGTCTCCTGAGTCTTTAAGTAAAAGACCAGCTGCTTCGAATGTTTTCTTAAAATGGGCTATTTGGGTTATTGAATAACACCAGAAATCACATGCAATTACAGAACCTTTTCGAAGCTTTTTGCAAATCCAATCAACGTATTCTGCTTGAGTCTGAACCATTAATTTGTGTAGTTCAAATTCAGTTCCTGAGAGCTCTTGTTCTGCCTGAAGGTAATATCTGGAATCGGTCCATAATCCTGCGTGATTAGCAGTAATAATAGCTGTACCTG
>JBDSHL010000290.1:0-9073 GCA_039918515.1 Saprospiraceae bacterium
AATAATACATTCCTGGAATATTCTTGTTAAAATTAATCTCTATTTTATTTAAACTCTGTGTTAAAATCGATATTTCTTTACTAAATACTTTTTCCCCTAAATTGTTATAAATATTCAATAGGATGTCTTCTGACAAATTATTTTCACCTAAAGAAAGAAACATTTTATCCTGCATTTTAGAAGGATTTGGATAAATATAAAATTCTTCTGTCTTAATATCTTTATCAAAATCTATAGCAGTAGGTATTTCTGTTTTGATTGGTACATTTGCAAAACTCAGACCCCCTATATTATTGTTATTCAATAGATAAGGACCTTCATATACCGCATTGAAATCTAAATAATTCACTTCAGGAAGATATTGAATTAATTTAAATTGTTTGGGCGTGATTAATTCTATAAAAAGACTATCTTTATTGACACGTAGATTTTTCACTGATTTCCACTGATTATCGAAAGCAAAATAATCTTTTAGTCTTACATTAATTCCATTTAATAAGGTGTCTTTGGGAAGAATAAGATGTGTTATTTTCGGACCAAATACTAAAGCGATTTCCGAAAAATCTTTTTTGCTATAATAAGCTTGTTTTACATCTGGTGCATGAATGTCATCTTGATCCATTGCATTGTAAAAATCTTTTTGCACTATTGGGAAGATGTTCTTAGCCAGTGTGAGATATCCAGCTTGAGTATAATGACAACCATCATGTCCGGATAGTCCATTGGTACTAAGTACTTCGATATCAGAAAATGTTTCAGGAAGTTTTCTAAGAATTTCCCTTAGTGCTGCATGATCTCCTGATCCACATCCATGATGAATTTGTACGACATAGGTTTTTTGTACATTGGGATAATCTAACTTCCAATCTTGATATAATGATTTGAAGTTTTCAAAATACATATTACTCCCATTGCTTTCTCCTTGATACCAGAATATAGCTTTCGCAGCTAAGGCAAGATTTGATTTCAACGCACGGAATAACAAACTGCCATAAATATTAACAGGTGCAGAAGGATTAATATCATCTCTTTGATGTTGCTGAATAGTTGTGCCTCCAACTCCACCATTGAGAATGCAAATGGGAAGTTTGTAATTTTCTATCAGCAATCTGGACAGTTCCATTCCCCAAGCGCAAATATCAGGACCTCCACCATTTCCAACTGCAGATGCAATAGTCCATAAGGTATCATTTTTATTCGACGAATAATTTTTCCCAAATGTTCTGCAGAATTCATTCGTGTAAGTATTCCCTCCAAAAATACTATTAGATTGACCGGTAATGATAAATACATCACCACATACAAGATTTGTACTGCGAGCAATCAGACTGTCTTTAGATTTATTTTTAACATAGACTTCTACACTATAATTAGCAAGTTCAGCTTTTATTTTACCTTGATAAGAAAAAGATGCTGATTTATTTGGATTGTAATTTAAATAGTTTGAAGTTGTTCCAACGATTACATTATTTCTAAATAATTTATATTTTATGGAATCAAACCCTTTTTGAAATAGATTACCTGAAATATTTACAACCGCTTCATTATTATTATCTCTAGGATAAAATTGATAATTAGAAGGAATGGTGGTGAAGGTGCTATCTGGCTTAGGGGGTTGAATAATTTTATATTTAGCCTTCAATGCATCTTCTAATTTTATACGATCATTTTGATTTAGAAAATAATTGTACAAATAAATTTCAGAAATATCTCCATTGAAGTAATATAATCCACCATACGCACATAGATAAATCGTACTATCTAAATTAGTTGGGCAATATGAAGAATCAGCAAAACTTCCATTTATGTAGAACCTTCCCTTCTGTGTAGAATTATTGTATTGGGCAATGATTATTGCAGGATCATATCCTGGATCAATAGATGAATTAACTTGATTATTAAAATCCGCATTATGTAATATTTTGGGAGATGTGGCACCAGCCATCCATAAAGTTCTGGATGTTCCACCAACAATATTGTTAGATGGGCCATTCGCTTTACAAACTACCACTAATGTGTAATCTTTATTTACTGGGAATACTGAAGCCATATTCATAAATGAGCTACTTCCGTTGAATCTTATGGATGGTTTACCCCCTATGCTTGAATTGATGAAACTAGGCTGATTTGCAACGAGATCTTGACTTGCTTTAATATTGGTAATTGGGTCTATCCATTCCATTATTAAGCCATTCGTCTGATTAATTCCACTGCTTGCATCTAGATGAAATACTGGCTTGATAATCTGTGCTAACAAAGGAAATAATCCAATAAAAAGAAAAAAACCAAGTGAATAACATTTTTTCATAAATGGTATATTTGGTAAGTTGGAAGAATAAATATTAATATCGGTTAACATATCTATTTGATGCAATAAAAAATAAACCTGGATTACTGAAAAATATCTTTAATAAAATGCTCTTCAAAGTTATGATTAAAATTATTATTGAAAAAACTATTGCTGGAAGGATTGTAACTATAATTTTTTGCAAGTTCTAGATGATTTTTTGCAACATATTCAATGGCTTCAAGAATTGTATCGATTTCTTGATCCGTATGTGTTGGATGAATAGATAATCTTATCCATCCTGGTCTTACAAATAGTTCACCTTCTCTTATTCGATTAATTATTTTTGCAGATGTCTCTTTATCAATGTTAAGTAAATAATGTCCATAGGTGCCTGCACATGCACAGCCACCTCTAACTTGCAAACCGAAGTAATCATTAAGTAATCTTACGCCAAGATTAAAGTGTAAATGATCTATATAGAAGGAAATTGCTCCAACTCTATGTCTAAGATTTGAAGCAAGCACATGCACATTTGAAATTGTAGATAATTTGTCCAGTAAGCGATGTACCATTATTTTTTCACGATGTAGAATTTTATCTACTCCCATTTCTTTTTTTAGCTTAAAGCAAAGTGCAGCTTTTATTCCTTGCATAAAAGGCGGAGTTCCACCATCTTCCCTCTCTTCGATATTATCAATATACTCATGCATTTGCCAAGGACTTGTGAATTTGACAGTTCCTCCACCTGAATTATCCGGAATAGAATTGTTGCAAATATTTTTATTCAAAACCATAATGCCAGGTGTGCCTGGACCACCAAGGAACTTATGAGGGGAAATAAAAATCACATCAAGATGTTGCTTTTTATTTTCAGGACACATATTAATCTCAACATAAGGTGCAGAACAGGCAAAATCTACAAAACACAATCCGCCCGCATCATGAATCATTTCAGCGATTTGATAGTAAGGAGTAAATATTCCAGTTACATTTGAACAAGCGCTCACAGATGCAATCTTATAAGGTCTGTTTTTATATTTTTCAAGAAGTTGTGCAAAGTGACTAAGATCAACGTATCCTTCTTTATCTGGGTGAATAATTTCAACATCTGCGAGTGTCTCTACCCAAGAAGTATGATTAGAATGATGTTCAAGATGTGTGACAAAAACAATGGGTCTTTCGGATTCTATTTTTCTGGAAAATGGTTTTAGAAAATTTTGCAACTTTTCTGGAATTCTTAAACCCAATAGCCTCTGTAATTTATTCACAGAATCAGTCATTCCTGAACCGGAGAAAATTAGAATATCATCATCATTTGCATTGACTTCCTTCTTTATATATCGCTTTGATTCATGATATGATCTGGTCATTATGGTGCCCGTTAGACTAGTTTCTGAATGGGTATTGGCGCAATAAGGGGCCAACTTATTTAAAATGGTCTCTTCAATTGGAACATAAAATCTCCCGCTGGCTACCCAGTCAGCGTAGATCATTTTTTTTAATCCCCAAGGTGTAGGAATATCTTGATCGACACCAATTATGCCTTTGCGAAATTTTGAAAAATATTGCTCGGTCATCCTATGTTTTCAAGCTCAAAATTATACTTTTTTTTATTGAGTATGTGTATTATTAGAAAATCCTTGTGTTAATAGGTATAAAGAACCTTCATATTCGGATATTTTGAAGACTAATAGAATAAAATTTGTTTTACCTTAGCATAAAGATAATTAACTTTTATTATGGAATTCAAGCTATCAATAAGCCTCAAGGCTTCTGCTACCAAAGTTTATAAAACCTGGTTAAACAGTAAAGGACATACCGATATGACAGGTAGTAAAGCAGACATTAATGATCAACTAGGTTCGAAATTTACTGCATGGGACGGATATATTCATGGAGAGAATCTGGAATTGGAAACCAATAAAAGAATAGTGCAGACCTGGAGAACTTCAGAGTTTAAAACGAATCAGGAAGATTCTTTACTGGAAATAGAATTCATTGAAATAGATAAAAATTCTTGTAAAATAATTCTCCAACATTCCAACTTAGAGGATAAAGATTCCAATTATATCAAAGGATGGAAAGACCACTACTTTGAACCTATGAAGAAATATTTCGCAGGTAAGTAAATGGTGCTCTAATTTAAAATTACCGGAACTATTCAGCTATGTTATAAAAAATACTCCTGAGAAGTATAATATTTTTAGCGATGGATGTATTCCATCGTTTATAATGCTGAACGAGCATGTTTTTGGTATGAATTTTTGCCATTTTTGCAAAAATCATGACAAAAACATTCAATGACTAAATAGTTACAAATTACTACAAAAAATCTAGAAATATTTTTGCCAGAATTTTAATGAACTAGGCACTAAAGAATAATGAATTGGAGTTAGACTTTTATTTGTAAATAATAGTCCCCATCTCAATGCTTCCAGACTACTTGAAAATCTTTTGTTTCGCTTAATTTCTTTCCACGCCTTATACATTCCACTAGACCAATGAATATCATCCATTAGTATCATAGAATTTTCCTCTAGAAGTGGCAATAATTTATTTATCAGCGTTATCGTTGCATCATAACTGTGATCTCCATCTAAGATGACCATGTCAAATTTTTTATCAAGCAATGTTTCAAGAGCTGGCTCAAACAAAGAATGAATAAATTTGATGGGTTTTAGAATTTGATTTTGAGAATTATTTTTTGCAACTTCAACAAACTGTTCATTTCCTTCAATACTAATTATTTCAGCGTTGTAAGAGGCAAGTCTAAGACATAAACTACTTACTCCCATACATCCACCTAACTCTAATATACTTTTTGGCTTAAACCAACGTACAAGTTTGTATAGTTTTTGTAATTCTTTAGGGTTATGTAATGCCCTTAGGGCAAAATCTCCAATGGATTTATGAGATTGATTTCTTTGATCTGCGAATGGATTTGGGTGTATGCAATCTTTGTTATTAATCACTTCATAGTAAATATTATGGAGGATATCGAAATCATAATAGTAATCTTTTTTTTCAAATACAGTTTGAGCCAAGTTGTAGAATGATGGTGCATGAAGTCTATAGATGGTATCCGACTTCAGGTAATATTCAATGAGGCTTCTAATTTTGCCGAACAAAGTTTAAATTTTTAGAAATAATGCGCTAAGATATTCATTTTACACATTAAAAATTTATATTATATGAATTAAATTAAAGGCATTCGACAATAAGAAATGAACCTCTCCTAAAACGAGTAAGTAAAAGTTTAAAATGAAATTATTACCATAAAAACGCAATTGAAATGCATAATAACAGGGATAAATTAATATTATTCCTGTAATTATGCAAAATATATATATATATGCTGAATAGTTGAAACATGTCCGTCACAATTGTTTCCCATGTCTTCAATCAAATACCTATACTGATCGTTACTCCTTCAGTCAATGAGGATTATGAAGCCAGACCGAGAATTATAGTTACCAGTTTCACAAGGTTGTTTTTGCACCTAGAACGATATAATTTATTGCTTAAAAACAAATGAATTCCCATAAATCCAAATTTATCCATGGAAGATTATTAGGAACCAGATATTATGCTCAACTTTGCAGTAAGGTCTCCGCTTTGATTTTAAGCGTTGATATATAATTAAACTATATATACGTATTTTCTTAATATGAAAAATCGATTTACTCCACCTAAACTAATTACCTTCACCTTAAGCTTATTTTTTTGTACCTATCTAATGAGTCAAATAAGCTTTCAAGAACAGAATATTCGCAAGGACATTTTCTCAGGCATAGTATGTGGCGTTGTCGATATTAATGGAGATTATTATGATGACCTTCTTGTCTTGGATCAAGCTAAGAGTCTATGGCTAGGAATTAATAATGGCAAAGCCTATTTTTTTTGGAAAAAACTGAATTATACCTCATCGCAAGCATTGTGGTCTATTGCAGTAGCCGACCTGGATCGAAATGGAAAAAATGACATTATTCTTGGAGGAGATTTTTATGGTGTTCAGATATTTTACCAGGATCAAGAAGGATTTAGACGCGACACCATAGAATCTTCGGTATTCTATTCTCAAGCTTCTACATTATATGATATAAATAAAGATGGTTGGGTAGATTTTACGGTATGTGATGATAATGCCAAGACCAGAATATTTGAAAATAAATCCGGCCAACTGGTCAATAATTTTAGTTGGGTAGACCTTTCAAGATCAGAAAAAATTAACGAAGAAGGAAATTACGGTTGCCTTTGGTCAGATTTAGACCAAGATGGCGACGGCGATTTATATATTTCAAAATGTAGTGCCAAAGCTAAAGATAGAACAGATCAGAGGAGAATCAACTTATATTATGAACATACAGATTCCAGTTTTACAGAAAGGGCTAATGAACTGGGAATTGCAAGCAATGAACAAAGTTGGACGAGTGTAAGCGGAGATATTAATGGTGATGGAAGATTTGATCTCATTGTAGCAAATCATTTTGGTCCAATGAATATATATGTTCAAACGATGACAGGCCAATTTGAAGATCATACCATAGAAGCTGGGATTCAACTTAATTCTATTCCTTTTCAATTGGCTTTAGAAGACTGGGATAATGATGGTGATCTGGATCTATTAAGTGTTGGTAGTGAAGTTGAGATGTGGCTTAATGATGGACTTGGTATATTTCATAAGGTTGAGTTAGATATGGAAAATCCAAATTTCACTTCTTTGTCTTGGGGTGACCTTGATGAAGATGGGAGAATAGATATTTATGCTTCTTATGCAGGTTTAATCAACAACCCCAGTATTGCAAGAGATAAGTTGTGGCTTAACAGGGCTCCAAAAAATCATTGGATTACTTTAGGTCTAAATGGAAAAAGCTCTAATGAGAATGGGATAGGTGCAATTGTTTACATACATACAGGTAATAAAGTTCAGATACGCGAATTGCAGAGTGGAAGTTCTTATGGATTGCAGAAATCATTAAATGTTCATTTTGGTTTAGGAAATTATAATAAAATAGATTCAATATTTATTCACTGGCCTTCTGGAATTGTAGACCGATTTTTTGATTTTCCAACAGATGAATTTTTTCTTGCAGGTGAAGGATCTTGCATAACTCCCCGCACCAAAATTAACCCAAGGGGAGTTGTAAATCTTTGTCTGGGAGAAGAAATAGAATTATCAAGTTATATTAATTACGATGCCTTGCAATGGAATACTGGAAGCAATTCAGATACCATTAAAATTAGAGAAAATGGAGCTTATTTCTATAGCGGTTTAAACAGATTTAATTGTCCGATTGTATCAGAGAATACTACTTTATTGGTTGACCCAGTAGAGCTTATCAGGCTAAATGTAAGTGGAGAAAAAGTTTTATGTCAAGGAGAGTCTTTTGATTTGAAAACGAATGGTTATAGCGATTTAAAATGGAACACAAAAGAAGAGGGAGCGACCATTAATGTTAATAAGCAAGGAGTATATTTTGCAAAATTCGAAGGGTTATGCAAAGATTTTTATTCCGATAGTCTTTTTTTAAAATTTAATGATGAGACTATTCTTCCAATTTGTAAAGCAGATACATTGTTAGGACCAGGGTTGGCACAATTGCATTCTGATCAAGATAAAACATTATGGTATAATACCAAAGAAGATACTTTCCCATTAGCAGAAGGTAAAAATTATGAGACAGAAAAAATTTCCAAAGAAAGATCTTTTTTTGCAAGAACTTATACAATAAAAGAATATACACCTATCACTGGTGGAATGAAATTGCCCATTAATGATGGAAGTTTATATCCTGGAAATTTTCTAAATCCAAACATGTATTTCGAAGCTTATCGCAATTTTAGTTTAGATAGCATAAGTGTTTTCACAGATACAGAAGGTGAAAGAACATTTGAAATTAAATTAAGGGGCGATACTAATGTCATTCAAAGTATTTCTCATCATTTGATTAAAGGAATGAATAGAATTTATCTTGGATTTAATTGTGTTGCAAACAAATTGTATAGTTTGGGTACTAACTCTGCAATGAATATTACTAATCTCGGATTTAAGAGTCCACGATTGGAAAGAAGTAATTTGGGAATTGTTTATCCGTTTCTCTTAAGTGATGTGAGTAAGATATCTAGTTCAGAATTTGGAGATACTTATTATTATAGTTTTTTCGATTGGAAGATAAGACCTGAAAATAATATTTGTTACAGTGATTTTGTAGAAATTCCGGTTGTAATTCTAACAACACAGGTCAACCAAAAAAATAGTAAGGAGATTCAGATTATTTATCAAAAGAATAAGAAAAGAATACTTATCCTAAATGTTGAAAAGAATCCTATTGAAATGCTCTTATTTAATTCTTCGGGGCAGATTATTTCCAATGTAAGAAATGAAGATTCATTTGAAAATTTGGCGCTCGTTCCTGGAATTTATTTTATTTCTATGAATTTTAGCGATGGAAGCAGAGTCAGCAAGAAATTAGTCATATTGGATTAAAAAAAAGCCCTAAGAAGGTACTAAAGTTCTTAAAAAGGGTGAAAGACCGGGTTAGAACCGGCTACCCTGGCGCTTCAGCGCAATGCTCTAAATCTTAATTCAAAGACAAATATTTAAAAAAAGGGTGAAAGACCGGGTTAGAACCGGCTACCCTAGCGCCTCAGCGCAACGCTCAAGCTATTTGTCCAAAATCAAATCATCCAAGAATCGCTTAACGCCACGATTTTTTAAAAAAAGGGTGGAAGACCGGGTTCGAACCGGCGACCCTGGCGCCTCAGCGCCATGCTCTAAATCTT
>JBDSHL010000291.1:0-5157 GCA_039918515.1 Saprospiraceae bacterium
ACTACCAAATTAATATTCCCGTTACTGAAATCTGAGGCATGAGTTTTATTCTGGAATGAAACTTAATTTAATATTAGTTTTTACTCAATAATATTATAATTTAAATAATATTACTTTCTAAATTAGATAAATTTGCAAGCTTATCCGAATCTTTCAACCTTAAAATTATTTTCACATTAAATTTAATAGTTCAATGCTAAAAATTCAATTTTAACCTTTTACATTTTTAATAATTTATAGTCACTATTCAACCATGTATTAAAAAATACTCCAGAAGAGTATAATATTTTTAGTGATAGATGTAATCCATCGTTTTTAATGTTGAACGCACTTGTTTTTGGCATGAATTTTTGAGTTTTTTTCAAAAATCATGACAAAAACATCAACGGACTGAATAGTTACAATTTATATAACATTTTTTTATAATATGTCTTGAAAATGTTTAATTTTGCAGTTTAGTTGAAACCAAGATGAACTCAAATCTTCCCCAAGATAATACTCATAGTGAAGATCATATTCTTACACTCAATGGCATGTATCAGGACTATTTTCTGGATTATGCCTCTTATGTGATTCTTGAAAGAGCAGTTCCAGCTGTCGCAGATGGTTTGAAACCCGTACAACGCCGCATTCTTCACAGCATGTATGAGAAGGAAGATGGTCGCTATCACAAAGTCGCCAATCTTATCGGCCACACTATGCAATATCATCCTCATGGAGATGCTGCCATTAGTGAAGCTTTGGTCAATCTAGGACAGAAAAATCTGATGATTGACACCCAGGGTAATTGGGGAGATTATAGAACCGGTGACTCGGCTGCAGCGCCAAGATATATTGAAGCTCGATTGACAAAATTTGCTTTGGAAATTGCCTTTAACAAACAAACTACTAAATGGCAAGCATCCTATGACGGTCGTAATGATGAACCTATTGCACTTCCTATGAAATTTCCTTTGCTTCTTGCACAAGGAGTTGAAGGAATTGCTGTCGGACTTGCTACAAAAATTCTTCCGCATAATTTTATTGAATTAATTAAAGCCTCCATTCAGTATCTCAAAGGAACAAAAGTTAAAATCTATCCCGACTTCGAAATGGGCGGAATAATAGATGTGTCCGAATATGATCAAGGAAGAAGAGGCGGCAAAGTTAAAATTCGAGCCAAAATTGAAATTGAAGATAAAAAGACATTGGTCATTCGTGAACTTCCTTATTCTGTTACCACAACTTCATTGATTGAATCTATCGTTAAAGCCTCTGAAAAAGGTAAGATAAAAATCAAACAAGTTTCTGATAATACAGCCAAAGATGTTGAAATTAGAATTGAACTGCAACCTGGAGTATCTCCTGAAGTTTCGTTTGATGCACTCTATGCATTTACGAATTGTGAAGTTTCCATTTCGCCGAATGCTTGTGTAATAGTTGATAACAAACCCTTGTTTCTATCTGTTCAGGATATACTGAGAATCTCTGTAGAGAATACCAAACATCTGCTTGGTCTCGAATTAGAAATAAAAATTGCTGAACTTAATGAAAAATGGCATTTAACTTCACTAGAAAAAATATTTATTGAACATAGAATTTATCGAGACATTGAAGAATGTACCAGTTGGACTCAAGTTACTGAAGTAATCGATATAGGTTTGAAAAAATATGTCGTCACTCCAAGTATAAAACCTTCTGCAAAAGAAACAAGAATAAGACTAAATAGAGAGATTACACTTGAAGATATTACTCATCTTACCGAAATTCGTATTAAGAGAATTTCCAAGTACAACAAATTTCAAACAGATGAGAATTTACTTAAATTAGAATCAGAAATTAAAGAAGCTCAACACTCTCTAGATCATCTAAATGACTTTACGATTACTTATTTCGAAAACTTATTACAAAAGTATGGTACTGGAAGAGAGCGACGAACTAAAATTACAGAACTTGAATCTGTACAAGCAGTTCAAGTAGTAGCCAATAATTCCAAATTGTACGTCAATAGAACGGATGGTTTTGTAGGATTTGGGTTAAAAAAAGATGAATTCGTCAAGGATTGTTCCGATATTGATGATATTATTGTATTTCGTGCCGATGCTAAATTTCTTGTAACTAGAATTGCAGAAAAGACATTTGTTGGCAAAGATATTCTGCATGTTGAAGTTTGGAAAAAAGCCGATGAACGCACTACCTATAATTTGCTATATCTTGATGGAGAATCTGGAAAAGCGATGGCCAAAAGATTCAATGTTACCGGAATTACAAGAGACAAAGAATATGAATTATCAAAGGGTCATCCCAAATCAAAGACTCTTTACTTTAGTGCTAATACTGAAGGAGAAGCAGAAATTATAAACATTCAACTTTCTTCAGGATGCTCTGCTAGAGTGAAGAATTTTGATTTTGATTTTTCTGAAATAGAAATAAAAGGAAGGTCTTCGCAAGGAAATATTGTAACTAAATATCCAATCAGAAAAGTTGTACTTAAAGAAAAAGGGAAATCAACTATTGGTGCACAAGAAGTATGGTATGATGAACACACTGGAAGATTTAATACTGCCAATAGAGGAAAATTTCTTGGCGGAATGAATCGTGGAGATAGAATTCTAGCCCTTTATAAAAATGGTACTTACGAAATAACCGAATATGATCTTAACAACAGATATTCCTACGACGATTTAATCTTAATAAATAGATTCAATGAATCCGATATTATCTCTATCGTTTATTTCGAAGGAGAGAAAAAATGGTCAATGGCTAAAAGGTTTAAAATTGAAACCAGCAGTGCCAATCAACGATTCGTTTTTATTTCTGAACATAAAGATTCAAAATTATATTTTGCTTCTATTCATAAAAACCCTGAAGTTCTAATTACTTTTAAAGTAAATAAAGAAAAGATTCAGGAAATTCTAACCTTGAATGAATTTGTAGAAGTTAAAGGTTGGAAAGCCATTGGAAATAAAATTGAAGCTTTCCCCTTAATGAGTGTAGTTGATCAAAGTAAAGATTCAAAAAAGCCAGGAAAGTCTACCTTGCAAATTGGAGATACACTTGATTTCGATATTGATAATTAAAATTAAGTATTATGCTAAATGGAGATAGTTTTTTGGTAGAAGGTGGAACAAAATTAAAAGGCACTTTAATACCACAAGGTGCTAAAAATGAAGCACTGCAAATTCTTTGTGCTACATTACTTACCAAGGAAGAAGTGCATATAAAAAATATTCCCGACATTCTTGACATTCAACATCTCATTGAATTAATTAAGGGTCTTGGAGTTAAAGTAACTAAACATAATGCGAATAGTTATACCTTTAAAGCAGAGGAAGTAGATCTTGATTTTTTTGGTACCAACGAATTTCAAAGCAACGCAAGAAAAATTAGAGGTTCAGTAATGTTGCTTTCTCCTATTCTTGCTAGATATAAAAGAGCTTTACTTCCTAAACCAGGAGGTGATAAAATCGGAAGAAGAAGATTGGATACACATTTTCTTGGATTGCAGAAATTAGGAGCAAATTTTAATTACAATTCTACGCAAAATCTTTATAGTATTGAAGCAGAAAATCTGAAGGGCTCCTATATCCTTATGGATGAAATTTCTGTAACAGGAACTGCGAATGTCCTAATGGCCGCAGTTCTTGCTTCAGGAACTACGGATTTATACAATGCAGCATGCGAACCTTATATTCAACAATTGTGTAAAATGCTCAATAGAATGGGTGCCAGAATAACAGGCATTGGTTCTAATCTTCTTCAGATTGAAGGGGTTGATAAACTTCACGGAACAACGCATGAGTTGTTGCCAGACATGATTGAAATTGGAAGTTTTATGAGTTTAACGGCTATGACTCAATCTGAAATTAGAATCAAAAATGCCCGAGTAGATCAACTGGGAATCATTCCTTTTATTTATGAAAGAATGGGCTTGCACTTTGAAATTCAGGGCGACGATATTTTTATTCCAGAACAAAAAGAATATGAGATTCAGAGTTTTATGGATGGATCGATAATGACTATTTATGATTCTCCTTGGCCAGGATTCACTCCAGATCTCATGAGTGTTATATTGGTCATGGCCATACAAGCAAAAGGCAATGTATTGATACATCAAAAAATGTTTGAGAGCCGATTATTTTTTGTGGACAAATTAATTGATATGGGTGCACAAATTATTCTTTGTGATCCGCATCGAGCAGCAGTTAATGGATTAAATCAAAAATATAAACTTAAAGGAATCGAAATGACTTCCCCTGACATTCGCGCAGGAGTTGCGTTATTGATTGCAGCAATGTCGGCTACAGGTACAAGTACGATACATTCCATACATCAGATCGATAGAGGTTACGAAAGAATAGATGAACGGTTAAATGCCATTGGAGCAAATATTATAAGAAAATAAAGTCATTCTGAAAAACCCTTAAAATGAAAAATAAAATCAAGATATCCATATTTTTCATTCTTACGTTGTTTTTAATTCAAAATTCCATTGCACAACCAACCTATAAATTTCTTGAAAACTTTGATTTTCAACCAAAGAAAAATCAGTTTTTAGCTAATAGTAGTCGATTCGTTGCATCTGATCTTAATTATGGTATTTCAAATCACTGGTGAGTGACCTTAAGTCAATATTTTGGTTTTACAAAAACACCATTAGGTATTAAATCAGGATATAGAATAAATATTTCAAAATTTTTAGCTTTGAAACTACATTCTATGTATTTTCCAATTCTTGAAAAAATTATTCCATACAGTGAAGAGGAAGAAAAATATTACTTTAAGTCCTTTTTTGATTTAGCCTTTAAAAAAGAAAATCATTCAGTTAGTCTAATTTTAGGCACCTCAAGTCAAGAAGACTGGAACTATTTTGTAATACTAAATGAATTATTTAATGGTGGTGAATATAGTGACCCATTTGTTGCTAGATCAACTTCTAGAGGCTTGAAACCATTTATTGGTTTAACCTGGTCACTCTATTTAGGGAAAAATTGGAGATTATTATCAGAAACTTATTATCAAAATGACAAGATAAATGGCGACTTTTTCTTAACCGCTGCGGCTATTCGATATACAGGAAAAAAACTTGCCGCAGACCTAGGTGCACAGGGATTTATATTTGATCATAGTTATTTATACCCTATGATGAACTTCCATTGGCTTATTAATAGACATGCG
>JBDSHL010000292.1:0-4032 GCA_039918515.1 Saprospiraceae bacterium
TGTAGAGATTTTTCCATCGTGGATTTAGCTACTTTTCACGAAAGGTAAAATAGGCTATTCATACAAACAAATTTTTGTAAAAAAAGGAAAGAATAATTTTACGAGCGTTTATTCTTCTGAGGAAAGAATCAGTTCATCGACCAATACGCGTCCACAATGTTCACAAGCTATAATTTTCTTATTAAGGCCTAATTCGAGTTGAATCTGAGGAGGAATTTGATTAAAGCAACCTCCGCAAGCATTTCTTTTGACGGTAACGACTGCAAGTCCATTACGGTATCTCTTGCGAATTGTATCGTACGCAAAGAGTAAGCGGGTTTCAATTTTCTTGCGACTTTTTTCAGATTTGGTCTTTAGGGTTGATTCTTCTTTGTTTGTTTTTTCGATGATTTTTTCCAATTCGGTTTTTTTCTCATCCATTTCAACTTGCTTGACCTTTAATTTATCAATTATGGAATCAACATTGAGCTTTTTAGTCTTAACTTGTTCATCCGCCTCTTTTTTTCTTTTCTCATAAAGTTGAATTTCAAGGCGTTGCATATTGATTTCCTTTGTAAGGGCATCGAATTCGCGATTATTTTTCACGCCATCGAGCTGCTTTTCGTATTTTTTTATGGAGTCTTCAGAGGTTTTTATGGAGGTTTTGAAGTTTCCAGCCTCTTTTTCAAGATCAGAGAGTCCTCCCTGAAGCTTGCTTAATCTGGTCGCCATTCCACTTATTTCGTCTTCAAGATCGCTGACAATCATAGGAAGTTCTCCTTTGAGTACTTTTATCTTATCTATCTCAGAATCAATGATTTGCAATTCAAATAAGTGCTTTAATTTATTTGAAATGGGTAGGTCTGTATTTACAATTGCTTTAGCCATAATCTAATAATATTGTACAGGATTCGTGTTCGTTTTTGTACAATGGGCTGCAAAATTACGGTATTTTTTCGAAATCAATTCAAACAAAAGTTCAATAGTAAATTGTTCACTTTCAAAATGACCAATGTCCATTAGGATGATTTGCTCATTTGCTTCGAAGAATTCGTGGTATTTGAGATCTGAGGTTATAAATACATCGGCTCCAGAGCGAATAGCCTCTGGAATTAGGAAGGCTCCTGTACCTCCACAAATAGCGACCTTGTGAACTGGTCTCTTTAAATGACTAGTATATTTGATTGAATGACATTGTAGATTTTTCTTAATATGAGCCAGAAAGTCAGATATTGGCAAAGGGTGAGCTAATTCTCCTATTATTCCTGCACCAATATCGGGAATGTTAGACATTTTGGGAGATAGAATTGTACAATTCTGCAATACTATTTTATCAGCAATTTTCTGATTAACTCCATTAATCAATACATTATCTAGGTTTGTATGAATGGCATAGAGGGCGATATCATTTTTTAAGGCTTTAATAATGGCCCTTTCAACATAATGATTCCCTGTAAAGGATTTTAGCCCACGAAAAACAATTGGATGATGACTAATGACCATGTTCGCCCCAAGACTTATAGCCTCATCAATTACACTTTCTGTAGCATCCAATGAAATGAGTACAGCTTTAACTTCCCAATCTGGATGTCCAGTTATCAGTCCTGCATTATCATAGGATTCCTGTAAATGAAGTGGAGCGATTTCTTCAAGATATTGGCACAGATCTTTAATGTAAATCATCTTAGGAATTAATTATTAATTCAGTAGAAGAATTGAGTTCTGTAGTCTGTAGTTTCCTTTTTTTCTTATTGTAAAAATGCATAATCATCAAACCACTTAAACCTAAAACAATATTATTCGCAAAGTTGGCACTAAAGAAAGAAATATTTGCAAATGAAAATGCGTCGATCTCGTTGATGCTAAAATAACTCAAAGCAAGAATAACGAGGTAGTGGTAAGAACCCATTCCTCCTGGCGTGGGAACCAACATTCCCATCGATCCAAACACATAAATGATGAGCGCAGTAGAAATTGGAACTTGTGAAGTGGGACCAAATGATTTCAATGCACAATACATCATAACAAAAAACCAAAGCCAAATCATTGCCGTATAAAGTAAAAATAAGGACTTATTTTCGATATTTCGAATGGAGAGCAATCCATCAAGGAATCCTCTTGTTTTATTTCTGAAAGTTTGTATGAGGTGCCAGTGTTTCCAAATATTTCTTGTAACAACAAGTATAATAAGAAATAGAAGACCCATCGCAGGTAAAATTAATTGTTGAAATAATGGAATCTGAGAAAGGTGATCATAATACAATTGAACAAAAGTTTTATATTGAGTAAAAATGGCAATAAGAATAATAAATGCCATTGAAATAAGATCTATTATTCTATCTAAAGCAACTGTTCCAACAGTAATGGTTAAAGGTACTTTTTCATAACGAGTAAGTAGCGCTGGTCTGATGAATTCACCGCTTCTTGGAAGTCCTAAATTGGCAAGATATCCTACTAAAATAGAACCCATTGAATTAATTGCATGTACATTATACCCAATGGAACTCAGCATCATTCTCCAACGCAGCGAGCGAAAGTAATTGCTAAGAAAAAAAGCCACAAAAATTAAGAAGGTATAAATTAAATTTATGCTTAGAAGATCATGCCAGAGTTTATCCAATAGATTGCATTCAGAATCAGGAATATTATGAATGGTACAGTAGACATTATAAGTCTTTACCTGATTAATATAAATCCAATACATCAGCCCTACTCCCAAACCGAGAAAAATGATGAATTGAATTATTTTTTTAAGAATAGATGACAAGATTATATGTGTTTAATCCTGTTGTGTTCATCTACAAAAATAGAAATGGGTCTAAAAGTTTTAGCTTCTTCAGGGGTCATGATAGCGTAAGAAATAATAATGATAATATCACCCACTTCTGCCTTGCGTGCAGCAGCGCCATTGAGACAGACCATACGGGAGCCTTTTTCCCCTTTGATGACATAAGTTTCAAATCTCTCGCCATTGTTGTTATTGACGATTTGCACCTTTTCTCCTTCATAGAGATTGGCTGCATCCATTAAATCCTCGTCTATGGTTATGCTGCCAACGTAATTAAGGTTTGCCTGAGTAACGGAGGCTCTGTGGATCTTAGATTTGAAAAACTGTAACAACATAGGGCAAAATTAAAATGAATTAGTCGCTATAAGAAGTTATTTTAAGGTAAAAAGTTCAAATGCGGGTAAAAATGTATAATACTATTCGCAGTAATATTTCTTTAATGGATCAAAGCTGTGGTTGTGCCTTCGAATTATTAAACGTTTTTTGCTGAAATTCGGAAATTCCGAATTTCTTCATTGTAGTCTTTTCTTCCTGCTCTTGCTCCTCATAAATATTCTTGATATGCTCGTTTATTGTTGACTTTGCTTTGCCAAAAAAAGTTGCCAACTGCTCTTGTGTCAATCAACCAGTTTCCTCCTCAAATCACACATCTATTTTGATGTTGCCGTCTGGGTTTTGATATATGAGTATTTCGCTGTTCATTGAATTTGCTTTAATAGAATTTCATCAGGCTTTCGGACAATGGTAATGCCAAAGTGGTGGGAAAGTCCTTCTTGCCGCAACAATTCAGTAAACACCTTTTCTAATGTTTCTTCGGTGAATTTCATTCTTTGAAAAATTTATCATCGTGCCATTTCACAGGATTATTGATAATGTAATCAGATATGGTTTGGTAAGATTGTTCGTCACGTATGATGTGTTCGTAATAATTGCGTTGCCAAACATCATATACATCGGTGTTTTGACTTATCCATTTTGTCACACCAATTTTAAATCCACGAACAACCGAACCAATTGTTTTGGATGGTGACCGTAGGGGCGAAAAATTTTTCGCCCCATTATCATCAACCGCCCCATTATCATCAACCGCCCTATTATCATCAACCGCCCCATTATCATCAACCGCCCCATTATCATCAACCGCCGACATAATATTTTTTGTTTTATTATTGGGCAAATGCAATTCGGTTTTTACATCTGGCGAATTATTGGTGCAGTTATTGGGCGAAAATTTTTTCGCCCCTACCAATTCAATAATTCCGTGA
>JBDSHL010000293.1:0-3232 GCA_039918515.1 Saprospiraceae bacterium
TTTAAAAATATTTCCAAAAGTGATTTTCGCCCTGATACACTTTCTATTTTAATAGGTAAAGCCATACCTATTTCCAAGATTCCATTAGATTTAAACGGAGATATGAGAGATGGTATTGCACCAGATATAGGTTGTTATGAACATCAATATTAGCCTTGTTTTTTTTCAAGTAAAGGGGATTTAACTTTATGAATAAAAATAAATCCAAGAACAAAGAAAATAATTAAACTGATGACGCTGTTCCTCATATCGCCTGTCAATTGCTCAACAAGTCCAAAAATAAAAGTCCCACAAATTACTGAAAGGTAAAAAACAACATCGTAAAAACTAAAAAAACAGGTTAAATCTTTTTTATCCTTGGGAATTATTTTTGAAAAACTTGATCTTGACAATGACTGAATACCACCAATGACCATTCCAACCATTCCTGCAATAAAATAAAACTGCAATTGGGTCTGAACCAAATAGGCAAGAATACAAATGAATACCCAAAGAACCAACATGATTTTCATACTTATAATATTTCCCATTCTTTTAGATACCCACGCGAATAAATAAGCACCTCCAATAGCAACTATTTGTAAAAGAAGAATTACCATAATTAAATCAGCTGACGCAAATTTTAATTCCTTTTGTGCAAACGGAGAAGCTAGATAGACTACTGTTTGTACACCAGCACTATAACAGAAAAAAGACATCAAATAATATTTTACTGAATTATTATTCTGTATTCTTTTCCAAGCTTTTTTCAATTCATTTATTCCATGTAAGATGGAAGATTTAGAATTGACAATACTTTGATCCTTAGGAAGATTAGCAAAGGATATTTGTGAAAAACCCAACCACCAACAACCAACACTAAAAAAAGCCAATCTAATTGGAATATGTTCAAGAATGTTTTGTTCACTAAATCCGAACGATTCAGGTTTTTGAATTACCAAGATATTGAAGATTAATAGAATAACACTACCAATGTATCCATATGCATATCCTTTAGCACTCAATTTATCACTTCTCTCTGGAGGAACTAAATCTGCTAAATAAGCATCATAAAAAACAAGTGATCCTGCATGACATAATGTTGCAAATAAAAATCCAAGTATTCCAATGTATAACCTATCCATTCCTTTGAAAAAAAATAGCAACATACAAGATAAACTTCCTATGGTAGTAAATAAACGCATATATTTCTTCCTGCTACCTCCAAAATCTGCAATTCCAGAGAGGATGGGTGAAATAAGACATACAATAAAGTAAGCCAATGAAACGGTAAATGCATAAAGTGATGAATTTGAAATTTCCATTCCCCAGAGGTTTATCTTAAGATCGGTCATAGCAATAAAAAAAGTAGGAAAAATGGCAGTTGATATAACAAGGCTGTAAGATGAATTTGCCCAATCAAACATTGCCCAACCAAATTCAGCTTTTTTATTAGAATCTGTCATATTTATATTGATTTAAAGTACAAGAGTAAGGAAATGTTTGAAATATTATTGAAATAGGTGTTTTAACTTAGATAATTATTATTTTTTTTCCACCTTTGTTCAATTCTTTATGTCAGATTTATGAGAATATTGATTTTATCGCGGAACAGAGCGTTATATAGTACTCAGAGCTTAATTAAGGCTGGTGAGAAACGAGGGCATGAAATTCAAGTTTACGATCACTTAATGTGTAATATTATAGTTGAGTGTGACAAGCCACGTATAATGATTGGGGAAGATTATCTTGAACATTATGATGTAGTAATTCCGAGGATTGGAGCATCTGCAACACTTTATGGGGCAGCAATAGTAAGACAACTTGAAATGATGGGTTGTTTTGTTACAGTTTCTGCGGAATCATTGCTAATGGCAAGGGATAAATTGCATTGCTTACAAGTCTTGGCTACGAATGGAATTGATGTTCCAAAGACCGGTATTTGTGCTGGTGATTATAGTATATCTGCAGTACATCATGAGATTGCAGAAACTAAATCTGTCATTAAATTAATTGCTAGCACTCAAGGATTAGGTGTCATTCTATCTCAATCGAAAAATCAAGGTATATCTATTGTAGAAGGATTTCATAGAATTGGACAAGATGTCTTAATTCAGGAATTTATTGAAGATGCTGATGGCTCTGATATTCGCGCTTTTGTAGTAAATGGAAAAGTAGTTGGAGCTATGAAGCGCCAAGCTATTCCTGGAGAATTTAGATCCAATATACATCGAGGAGCAAGTTCAGAAATCATTAAACTTACCAATAAAGAGAATGATATTGCAATTAGATCGACAAAGATATTAGGCTTGTACGTTGCTGGTGTTGACATTCTTAGATCTAAAAGAGGTCCCTTAGTATTGGAAGTCAATGCTTCACCTGGACTAGAAGGAATTGAAGGAACAACCAAAGTAGATATAGCTGGAATAATTATTGAATTCATTGAGAAGAAAATCAGTTAATGGAAGAATTTGTATTACAAGGACAGAGTTTTCCTCCAGGTAGTTCGGGAATGGTAAGAATAAATGCTGGTTCACTTCCATCTGGAAACAGAATATCCATTTTTGCTTATGTATTTAGAAGTAAAGAACCAGGGCCATCAGTATTATTCATGGGTGGAATGCATGGGGATGAAATTAATGGAACAGAAATAGTAAGAAGATCTATTGTAAATAAATATTTTTCTAGTTTGAAATGCGGAACTGTTATTTGTATACCTCTGTTAAATATTTATGGATTTATCAATTATTCAAGAGATGTTCCTGACGGAAAAGATGTTAACAGATCCTTTCCAGGAAGCTTTACTGGATCTTTAGCATCAAGAGTTGCAAGAATTGTTACTAAAAAAATATTGCCGCTTATTGATTTTGGAATTGATTTTCATACAGGGGGAAAAGATTTATGGAATTACCCACATATACGTTATTCAATCAAATCAGATGAAGCCAAAGAACTTGCAAAATTATGTCAGTTCCCCATTATTGTTGCAAAGCCAAGTCTTGCAAAATCATTTAGACGAGTGGCTAGAGATTTAAAAAAGACCATACTTGTTTTTGAAGGAGGTGAGGCTTTGCGATTGGAGAATTTTATAGTTGAAAGAGGAATGCAAGTAATAAAAAACATGATGTTTGCTCACCATATGATTGATGGTGAATTTAAGCCTGTGCGCGAATTGAATGAATATAATAAGCTTATGTGGGAGAGGAGTCCTGAAAGTGGAATTATTTCTTATAACAGGCTTTCTGGATCTTGG
>JBDSHL010000294.1:0-4433 GCA_039918515.1 Saprospiraceae bacterium
CGATGATGACAAGTACAATATGGATCTTTCTGAAAAAAGAGCTAAAGCTTGTGCTGATTACATCATTAAAAAAGGTGTAGCCAGTTCAAGAATTTCTTCAATGGGTTTTGGTGAATCCATGCCAGTAGGAGATAATAAAACTGCTGAAGGAAGAAAATTGAATCGTAGAACTGAATTTATCCCTGTATGGAGATAAAATAATAAATAAATACGCATTTCTTGCTGCCTGAATCGAGTCTAAAGCTTTTTAACTAGACCTCCGGTTCAGGCAGCTTTTTTTTAGTGGTACAACAGCTACTTTTTACACTAAACTTAATCTAACTTCGTTTGTATGCTTAAGGTCTAATACCTTTATATACATGAAAAAATTTGCACTGCCCATAATTATAGTCTTTGCTTTTCTCTTCGGAATTGCAGCGACGACCGATTACGACAAGTATTTCGAAATAATCAAAAACATTGAAATCTTCTCCAATGTCTATAAGGAAGTCAATGCCAACTATGTAGATGGAACCAATCCTTCTAAATTAATGAAAGTAGGTATCGACGCTATGTTGAATGCTTTGGATCCGTTTACGAATTATTTCTCTGAGGCTCAGGTAGAAGACTATAGGTTAAGCGTAGAAGGTAAATATAATGGAATCGGAGCCAAAGGAAAGAAAATAGGTTCCTATATAGTTATCTCAGAAGTATATAAAGATTATCCTGCCTTCAAAGCTGGCCTGAAAATAGGTGATCAAATACTTTCAGTGAATGGACTTGATGCCAAAGACAAACAAGCAGAAGACCTCTATCAGATAATGAGAGGAATTCCCAAAAGTGAAGTGATATTAGGTATTAGGAGACCTGGCTTGAATGAAAAACTGGATATTAAACTTATACGAGATGAAGTCAATATTCCAAATGTACCTTATTCAGGAATGGTAAACGATTCCATTGGCTACCTTTGTTTAACAACATTTACCGAATCGGCTGGTAAAAATGTTCAATCGGCAGTTTCTAAACTAAAAGCTGAAAATCCAAGACTTAAAGGCTTAATATTTGATCTTCGGGAAAATGGCGGAGGTCTATTGGGTGAGGCCGTTAATGTCTGCAATACCTTTATACCGAATGGGACACTCATAGTAAGTACAAGAGGTAAAGAAAAAGAATACAATGCTAGTTATAAGACTCAAATGCCTGCAACCGATGAGAATATTCCCATAGCGATTCTTATTAATAAAAATTCAGCCTCTGCTTCAGAAATTGTGAGCGGAGCCATTCAAGATCTGGATAGAGGGGTACTTATTGGACATATTTCATATGGAAAAGGATTAGTTCAGAATACAAAGGAAACAGGCTACAACTCAAGAGTCAAATTCACTACTGCTAAATACTATATACCTTCAGGAAGATGTATCCAAAGTGTCCGCTATGAAAATGGTGAGAAAATTAAGCTTTCACAGGATAAACTTGCTGAATTTAAAACTAAAAATGGTAGAAAGGTATACGATGCTGGAGGGGTTAAACCAGACATTGAGATGTCAGAGACTGAGAATCCTCCAGTAGTTCAGAAACTCCTTGATGACAATTGGATTTTCAATTTTTGCACTGAATATTCGCTTAACAATCCTGCCCCAACAGATGCTAAAACGTATGTCTTCAACAACTTTGAGAGCTTTATTACTTATTTGCATAAAAATAATTTTGATGATCATTCAGAGTTGGAGAACAAGCTTAAAATTCTAGAAGATCAAGCGAAAACCGAGAAAAGAGATGATATTGATGTAGAATTAATAACTATTAAGTCAAAGTTGGATCAAATACAATGGACTGATATCGCTAAGTATAAAGGATTGATTACCAATATTATAGAAGAAGAATTGGTAAATAGAGTGTTTTTTGAAAGTGGTAAGCTACAGAATAGACTTCAACACGATCCATTGATTAATCGTGCCGCTCAAGTACTTAACGATCCAATTGAATACAATAAAATTCTTGCAAACAAAGGCAAATAAATGAGCCTTATTCTTCATCTGGAATGCTCAAATTTAAAATACTCTGTAGCCCTTTCTGAGGGTATCAAGCTTCTTTGTTTCGAAGAATCCAATGAGCGAAACCCTATTAGGGATTTAATTGGAATGATTCGAAGCCTTTTTCATCAATCTAATTCGAATTTGTCTGATTGCAAGGCTATTTCAATTGATATAGGACCTGGCTCTTATACTTCCTTAAGATCTGGGCTTTCCATAGCCAAAGGACTGGCATTCTCTCTCACTATTCCAATTATTGCCCTTCCTTTAAGCTACATCTTGGTCAAATCAGTATTAAATTTGAACCCTGATGATTCTGTAATTACTTGCATAGATTCAAGAAATGACGAGGCCTTATTCACAGCCTATAATTCTAATTATGAATTTCTAATCAGCGATTCAATGCCAAAAACGTCTTTTTCACAATGGAGTTTTCTAACTCAAAAAGTAAAAAAACTGGCATTAGTGGGAGAAAATCTCGACTTTTTAGATACTCAAAATATTGATTATGAGGTTATTAAGTATAAATCCATCCCAAATGCAGAATCCCTTGTTCTCCCTGCATGGGAATATTATCAGACCCAAAAATTCGCGGATACAAGAACGCTCGTTCCTATCTATTTCAAAGATCCCAATATCACCATTTCTAAGAAAATTTTAACATAATTCTCATACCAAACCTGTTTACTATTGTGTTATATATATTATTGATTCTAATATAAAGAGAAATTTCTATTTTCTCCATTCGAACTACTCTCAAAGCCATTTCTGGCATAGAAATTGTATTTATTCTTATTGTTAATGCATATTTTATAAATTCTGTAACATGAGGAATAAAAAGAACGAAACGATTACACTAAAGAAAGGAGGCAAGGACATTCAATTGGATTACTCTGATCTAAGAAAAGCTGTATTGGTCCTAAGGGCGGTTAATCACAAACTAAGACAAAGGGTGATTGACTTACTTGAAGAACAAGATAAGATGACGGTTACCGACATTTATATTAAGCTGAGATTAGAACAATCCGTTGCTTCCCAGCACCTCGCTATTCTTAGAAGAGCGGGCGTAGTTGCCACAGAACGTCAGGGCAAGTTCATTTACTATTCCTTAGACCTAGATAGACTTAACCAGATTTCAAAGCTGGTTGAAGAACTAGCTGGCTAATTGATACTAAATTTTAGCCTATTAACGTATTAAAGATTCTTACACTGCATTACTCTTTTATCTTTAAACGATAATAAATATAAAATAATCTTAATATTTGTTTGATAATATCAGAAGTCTTTAGATATTTGTGACTGTTAAGGTCAACTACGAAATCAAAATAAGAAACTTCTGATGATGAATACTAAGGTATCTTTCAACAGCGTAAAGCTAGATTATGCATGCGAGCTCATGCGGGCATTAGCCCACCCTCTCAGATTGAAAATTCTGGAGTTTATAGACAAACAGGGCACTGTCAATGTAAATAAAATTTACAATGCCTTGAAAATTGAACAGTCTGTAACTTCTCAACACCTAAGTATTCTTAGGCTTTCAGGGGTCATTCAAACTGAAAAAACCGGAAAATATGTCCAATGCAAGCTGAATTATGAATGTCTTCATAAGGCTGAAATTGCAGTAAACAATTTTTTGGCAGTTTCAAAGTAAGCTCCATTTGTAAAGTCATGAGTTCTCTTTAATAAAGGGAATTAATGGTTATATTTAAGACTAGGTTTTTTAAAAAGAGAAGGAATTTACTATAATTCCTCAAAAGGTCTACTAGTTTCTACCTCATTAATATGTTTTTTGCCCTTATAAAAGATAAAAAATATACAGATTCCACAAAAAATTGATGAATCGGCAATATTGAAGATATGTCTAAAAAATTCAAATTCTTCGCCACCCCAAATAGGAAACCAACTTGGAAAAGTTGATTCTATCATTGGAAAATAAAACATATCCACAACTCTACCCATCAGAAAAGGAGCATATCCACCACTAGCCGGTAGTAATTCAGATAAACCTCCATGATAGCCTGAATTGCTAAAAATTAATCCATAGAAGGCGCTATCCAACATATTCCCTATCGCACCAGCCAATATCATCGAAAAAGAAACAATTATTCCCACTTTTTCCTTAGCCTGAATCATTCGGTGAAGCAAATAAGTCAAAAAACCTATTGCCACTATCCTAAATAAACTCAATAAAAGCTTGCCGAAACTACCCCCTAGAGTAATTCCAAAAGCCATTCCTTCATTTTCGACGAAATGTATTCTTGCCCAAGATTGATTAAGTATTAGAAACTCTTCACCTTGCTGCATGTGGGTTTTTACCCATATTTTAACCAATTGGTCTAGGGTTAATATAACAACTAGTATTAAAAGTGAGAGGTAATATCTGTTTTTGAACATAAGGGGAGCAAAATTAATCCCAAAATT
>JBDSHL010000295.1:0-2717 GCA_039918515.1 Saprospiraceae bacterium
TCATTCCTTTCCATGCAAAAACCGGAATTCCAACCGCTGCAATTGCAGCAGCAGCATGATCTTGAGTAGAAAAAATATTACAAGAAGACCAACTCACCTCAGCGCCTAATTCTATTAAAGTTTCGATTAGCACTGCAGTTTGGATAGTCATGTGAAGACAACCAGCAATTCTCGCACCAGACAAAGGCTTTGATTTGCGGTAATCGTCTCTTAAAGTCATAAGACCAGGCATTTCGGCTTCTGCTAGTTCGATCTCTTTACGACCCCAACTTGCTAGACTGATGTCTTTTACTTTGTATTTAAGTTGATTAGCAATTAATTCCATATTTTAATTTAGATTGTAAAATTTTATGCAAATTTATATACATTTTAATTATTATAGTATAAAGATAGAGCTATTACAAAATCGTTATGAAAAAAACTTATCTGTATAAAAAAAATCAAGCTAGAAAAGGCTGCCATTAGCCCATTTATAACCTAGTAGACAGGCTATAATTCCTAAGATAATACTGAGTACAATATAAATTATTAATTCTAAATATCGAGATTGTTGAATAAGACTTAGGTTTTCATTGGAAAATGCTGAAAAAGTACTAAGGCCACCACAAAATCCTACGGTTAGAAAAAATTTGATCCAATGTTTATCTGGCTGAATTTCATAGTTGTATAAAAACAAGCCTATGAGAAATGCAGCAATAATATTAGCTAGGAGTGTTCCCAAATAAAAATATTTTAGTTGATTCAGCCAAATTGATAAAAGATATCTAACCAAACTTCCTAATCCTCCGCCAACAAATACCAAAATCATGGCTTGAATATTCATTTATTAAACCTTAATGTTCATTTGCTTTCTTTTTATCAAATAAGCAATAATACTGGTAAAAGTAATTCCAAAAAATAGTATCAACCAGATCAAGGTCATGTTACCTAGAAATTGAAGTCTGAATACCAGGATTATGATAATAGTATTAAGCATAATTAGCATACTGGTCACTTGCAAATGCGATAAACCTAAATTGAGAAGAAGATGATGAACATGTTTTCTATCTGCTGTGAAAGGTGAATTTCCTTTGATTAATCTTAAAAAAAACACCCTTAATGTATCGAACAATGGAATGAACATGACTGAAACTACAAAGGCAGGCGCAGCTGAAATTTGAAATTCTTTATCTACTAGATTTTTGTTTAGTTCAAGGAAACTTATAGCTAGAATACTGCAGATTACACCTACCAACATCGAGCCAGTATCTCCCATAAAAATTTGTGCTGGTGAGATATTGAATTTCATAAAGGCAACTAAAGCTCCGACCAATGCTGCAGAGATAATTGCGAAAAAAATCTGATCTGTTGATTTGAACCAGAAGCCAAGGGTTACGCAAATGATTAAACCCACACTCGCACATAAAGCATTCACACCATCTATGAGATTCATGGAATTAATAATGACTAGAATCGTAAGTATAGAAACAAAAATACTTAGCCATTCAGGCAAATCGCTTACTCCAAGTACTCCATAGAAACTGGTAATTTTAATATTGGCTTTGAACACAAGTATGCATGCGGCAAATATTTGTCCTAGCATTTTTTTATAAGGGTCAAGTGGGATAATATCATCTTTGGCTCCAATCAGAAAGATGATAACCATAGCACAAAGGATATATTGAAGGTTGCCAAAGACCTGAAAAGGCGTCCATAATATAATACTAAAAATTACTCCACTAAAAATCGCAATTCCACCAAGGGTCGGAACAGATTTACTGTGTGCGCTTCTTTCTTCTGGTTCGTCTACCAACTTTTTGACTCTAGCAATTGTAATAATAGAAGGAATAGCAATATAAGTGACTAGAAAAGACGTAATAAAGCATAAAATGAGGTGGTACATACTTATTTATTCATGCAAATATGAGCTAAAATAACATATGTAAGAAATTTTAATGGATAAATAGCCTGATTATTATGTGTTTTAGCTTATTAAGAACTGGTTTAAATTGAGTCTTATATGTAAATGATTTATACAATCTTTAATTAATTCTGACTAAAACAGGCCATTATGCTTGGTTTAAGGTTACAAAAAAGTCATTTATTGAGTGAATATAATAGCCATTGTAGAAATATTTAATAAGATTATGCCAATCCCATAATAGTTTAGATACATCAATCCTCAAATTAATATTTATAAGATTCTGGCTTTAATTATAACTTTGAACCCTCACTGAAAAAAAAGAATTATTGCAATGGCTTATAATGAAAAATTAGCAAACAGAATTCGTAAAAGACTCGTTGACCATCCTAACATTGTTGAAAAGGAAATGATGGGAGGGCTAACATTTATGGTTAATGATAAAATGTGTGTTGGTATCATAAAGGATGAATTAATGTGTCGAATTCACCCCGACCTTCACGAAACATTGGTTGAAAAAACAGGTTGCAGAACAATGGATTTTACCAAACGTCATATGAAAGGTTATGTAATGATTGACGACACTGGAATGACAACCCAGAAGGAGTTTAATTATTGGGTTGACCTTGCGCTTGACTTTAATAAGGTCGCAAAGTCCTCAAAGAAGAAAAAGTAGAAAATAATTATTTTAATAGTATTGTAAGGAAGGAATGTTTTTTATATTAAAATTAGGTATGAAAGCTAATTTAATTTTTTTATTTGTTTTTATAATTGAAATTTGCCAAGGACAACAAAGATCATTCTTTAATATAATCCC
>JBDSHL010000296.1:0-7305 GCA_039918515.1 Saprospiraceae bacterium
AGTTTAGGAGCTACTTCGACATGTTTACCAATTAGATATTCTGGGTTTCTTCCTGATATCAAGCTTAAGAACATCAATGCATCAGCATGATGACTTAGCTGAAATCCATTTCCTGGAAATAAAATTGTAGGAATATTAGATCTCTCCCTAATTATTTTTAGACATTCTTCTAATCTATCCTGAATGATTAAACTTCCACCGATGAAAAAATAATCTACATTATGCTTAATGGCTATATTTATCGTTGCTTCAATATTGTTTAATTTCAGATAGTCTGGGTCAATTAATACTGCAAGGCTTTTTTGCTTTTTATTCCTTTTTTGTAATATCTGCGAATAGATTAATTCTCTCATCTAATAACAAAGATATAAAAAAATATTTTTGCCTCTTGAGAATTTCTTAAGCTTCATATCATTAAGCCATAAACCTTACAATTTAGCTATTTCAGTGCTGTCAATGACCATTTCAATATCGACAGGAATTTGATTAAACTCAGAGCTATCAATTTCTATTCCTGATTCGACAATTACCTCTTTCTTAGGAATACTTACTAGAACATCATCTTTCAATAATGAATCACTCAACACGACTTTTCTTTCAGTATTTGTAATAACATTTGATGTTTTTATCTTGGACTTCGATTTTTTACTTGATGAGTTGGTAATCTGAACAACGGATTTAGTTGTTTTGAAATTTACTTTTTTGGAACTTAAAAGATTCTTTTGGAAGCATGAAGCAAAGAATAAGCTTATTATCAGCATTAAAATTCCTAATCTATTTATGAATGATTTATTTATTGTTTTCATGATCGCACTTTTAACTTGGACTAGAAATATCTCCAAGGGTAAAAAAGAAGCCTGTTAAATAAATCTTAGGATTGAAGAAAAAGTAGCGTGGGGGAGGCTTGAACTCCCGACCTTGCGATTATGAATCGCATACTCTAACCAACTGAGCTACCACGCCATAGATTAGATGTAAAAATACCTAATCTCATTAAGGAGGGCAAAAATAGAGTTTTTCTCGAAACGCAGTAGCCTATTTTCTTAATTTATACAGGATAATCGCAATTGTCCAGTCTTTGCTTTTTGATGCAACGACCGTGAATATTGATCTGGCTTTATATCTAAAGTCTTAGAATAATATTGACAAGCTTCTGATTTTTCCCCTAATTCTTCCAAAATATATGCTGAATATAGCATGGCAGAGCAACTCATATAACTTTTCTTGTCTTGATCAGCTTCCAAAGCATCTTGGAAATAACTTAGGGCTTCTCTTGATTTATTATTCAACTGACAAATCCTACCCATTCTATAGGCACATTCAAGCCTTAGACCACTTTCATAATATTCTCCTATTCTAATAAATAGAAGATGGTAGGCTCTATTATAATTGGCGCCATCACATAATAATCGAGCTTTAAGCAATTGTCTATCTGGAATTATTTTTTTCATTGCTTCATTCTGTGCCTGGACATCTTCATCAGTTATAAGTTCGCCGTCTTCAAAGCACTTTTTCATGTAATATTGGTATTTGGGGATAGATCCTTTTAGTAAAGCAGTCCAAGCCAATTTTTGATAGGCTTCTTTTATATAATTTTTCCCTTTATAAAGTTCTAAAAATTTAAAGAAATCCTGATCACAACCATAATTTAAATCTTGTAGTTTCAAAATTCCAGATAAAAAAAATAAGTAGGGTAATTTACATTTCTGAGCAAAGGAAAGTTTATTCACTTCCATTTGCGCTTTTTTATTTTCACCTGCGCGAATAAATAATTTAATGCTTACCATGGAAAGCAGTGGATTTGCACTCTTATTTATCATTTCTTTATTCCAATATTGACTCGCTTGCTTTGATTGATTATCCAGATATGATTTTATAAATGCGAATGCTGCCTTAGCTTCCGTTTGAAAAATGTCATCCCTTTCGCTTGCATAATAGATAAATTCTGATAATTCTTTTTTTCCTTTTTCCAAATCTCCAGTTAAGCCAATAAGTTTTGTTGCCCAATCTAATTCTTCTGGTATGGTTGATAATAGCGTGTGTAATATGCCCAATGATTTCTTGGAATATATAAATTGAGGGTAATATTTATTACAACTATTCAGTTTTTCAAAAGCTTCATTAACACAAGTAAATGCTTTCCAATTCTCGTTTCTTTTTAAATGTATAAGAGACCAGTGAAGAAGAATTTCACTTTGAAGATAAAGTGACCATTCTTCAGAAATTTTAGCTATCTTTATTTGCTGAAGCCTTTCCTTTTTATGATCAATTAATCGGATATAGTCAGATTCTTTTTCAAAAATAAATAATTGAAAAAAATCAATATAGTCTTCTAATAAAATTGTAGCAAGGTTGATTTTATAATCTTTGCAGTTTTTTAATTTTATACTTGCTTCAGACAGATCAAGTTCTATTATGCTTTTATAAATATCTTTTTGTTCTGCATTGAATTTACAATAATATTGTGCACTAAGTATTTGAATATTTAAATAAAATAAGACTAGATATTTCAATATGACTTTTTCCTAAATATCATATGAAGCAACTAACGGACAATGATCGGAGAATCTTATTTCTCTTAGATGTGTAAATTCTTTTAACAAATTTTTATTTGGTTTAGATATGGATTGATAATCAATTCTCCATCCCTTATCTTTATTATAAGATCCTGCCCTAAAACTCCACCAACTAAATTCTTTTTCCTGTGGTTTGACAATTCGGAAACTATCGTCAAACATTTCCGTGAACCAGGCATCGAGCCAGGCTCTTTCTTCAGGTCTATATCCACTAGGATTATCTTTTCTTTCTGGATTGTGAATATCAAGTTCTTTATGAACGATATTATAATCTCCTACTACGATTAGTTTCTTGTGTTTATAAAGTAAATCTTTAAACCAAGGATAAATATCTTGTAGAAATTGCATTTTAAATTCATGTCTTTCGTCACCACTTGTTCCAGATGGAATATAAATATTCATTAAACTCCAATCTTCAAAATCTAATCTAATAAATCTTCCCTCTCTATCGTATTTCTCTATTCCGCAACCTATTTGTACTGAATTAGGTTCTGTCTTTGAAAGGACTAAAACGCCGCTATAGCCTTTTTTCACTGCACAATGCCAGTATGCTTTATAACCTTGCGCAAAGAACATATCTGGATCTGCAAAGGACTCATCCATCTTAGTCTCTTGAATACAAACAAGATCAAAATCATTTTCCTTTAACCATTCAGTAAAACCCTTCTGAACTGCTGAACGCAATCCATTTACATTAAGAGAGACAATTTTTTTCATAAATAATTATTCAATTTACCAGGGTATAAAGTTAAGGCCTTTTGAATTAAAACGAATTCCTATTGTTGGATTAATTCAAGATTTCTAACTTCATAACTACTTAAATCTTTGAATTGAGCTAGTCTAGAATGTATTTCTTCTTGGCTTAGATTCTTAAGTTTGGTTAAACTAAAATTTTCAACACAAAATGAGGCCATGGTAGAACCATAAATGATTGCCGTCTTCATATTATTAAAACTTATTTCTCCGGTTCTCGCCAAGTAACCAATTAATCCTCCTGCAAAACTATCTCCTGCACCAGTTGGGTCGATTACTTCAGGAATTGGAATTCCTGGAGCAAAGAAAATTTGGCCTTTATGAAATAAAAGAGCTCCATGTTCACCTTTTTTAATGATTAAATATTTAGGACCAAAACTGTGAATTTTTTCGGCAGCTTTAACGAGTGATCTTTCTCCAGATAATTGCCTTGCTTCTTCATCATTAATGGTTAATACGTCTACTTTCTTTAGAACTAAAAATAATTCATCCAACGCTGTATCCATCCAATAATTCATGGTATCCAGCACAACAACTTTTGGCTTCTTTACCAATTGATTAAGTACAGATAATTGAATCGAAGGAGTAAGATTACCGAGCATTATGTATTCGCTCATAAGATATGACTTAGGTAAGATTGGATTAAAATCTGCTAAAGCATTGAGGTCTGTAGTTATTGTATCTCTTCCATTCATATCAGCGTGATATTTGCCTGACCAATAGAAGGATTTCTTATCCTTTACTCTAATCAATCCTTCTGTAGAAACTCCTCTCTTTTGCAAACTTTTAATCTCAGATTCTGGAAAATCATATCCAATTATCGATACTAAATTAATGTCTTTATACCAATAAGACGCCGCCCAACTTATATAGGTACAGGCTCCACCAATAACTTTATCAACACTTCCGAATGGGGTTTCAATGGAATCAAAGGCGACCGTACCAACTGTTAGTATGCTCATTTTCTTCGTTAATTTTGATACAAAAGTAAAAAGCCCTGCATAATGCAAGGCTTTTCATTTCTGCGCCTCTTCTTGGGCTCGAACCAAGGACCTGCGGATTAACAGTCCGACGCTCTAACCAACTGAGCTAAAGAGGCGTATCCAAAAAATGGAGCGCAAATATACAAATGCCTTTAAGTTCTCAGGGCTTTTTTAATCTCTTTAATTATTCTTATTCTAGAATTAGTTTCTTAAGGCCCCATATTTTGGAATTATTACATACTTTAACCATATAAGTTCCTCTAGGCCAATCCGTTACAGATATTTTTAGTTGATTGCTATTAATTTTTGAGTTAAAGACAATTTCTGAATTTATGTTATAGACCTCGATTTTGGATTTATCTGATAATTTATTTTCCGGTATGCTTACCCATACAATATCCTTAGTAGGATTAGGACTTAACTGAATATCGATAACATTGCTCTTTTGATCTTTTATTTGAGTAATAGAATTAACAAGATAAAAAGCTGAGGTATCGTTTGATAAATTGCCATTAATTTCAAATTCAGAAACTATATATCTAAATATATCATAATCTATTTCTGGAGTGATCCATTTATATTCTTCTACTGTTCCATTTGATGAGGGTATACCTAAAACAGATCCTTGAAATGTAGTTGTAGCTTTAACTCTAAGGCATTGATAAGTTTTTGCATTCGTAGTAATTTCACCCCAAGAATCCACTTTACTAAAACTTTCGACTTCTATTTTCTCATTTCCAAGTGGAGAGATGATCGTAAAAGTTGATTGTCCGTCAAAACTATCTTCATAGTTTAGCGGAAATTTATTCGTTAGGTATTTATCATCAAGTTTTGTATAAATTACATCATCATCCGTAAAACCAAGTAGATACTGATCATTATTGCTTACTGTATAAAATGAATACAGACCAAATGCATTTGGATCTCTAATCGCCAGATTTGCTCCTACAGCTTTATTTGATACCTTAAATGTTTTTGGATCTAAGAAAAGTACAGTATCAGAATAAATGGTTGGACTGTCACTCTTAAGAATCCATTTCAAATTTCCTCCAATCGGTTTAATGTCTTTTGTAAAATTAATTTGCTCATGACTTATCATATTGAGATAGTATTGATTTCCTATTTCTGGGTGTTGATTAACGCTTACTTGAGAATATGCAGAAAGTGAAAATATAAATAGAATTAAAGTAAATACTTTTTTCATAATAATTATTTTTGTCAAAAGTATGAAAAAATCAATTATTGTAGCTTAAATCATGAAAAAAATCATGAAACCCGAGAACTATTCTAACTTTGTTTTAATTAAGATGATCAACAAAGCAAAAAAGTCATACGGGCAGCATTTTCTGATTCAGCAAAAAATTATCGATAGAATAGCGAATACGATACTTCATGAGAAGTTCGCAAATGTTCTTGAAATTGGTCCTGGAAAAGCTGCATTAACAAAACAGTTACTAGGAAAGATTGATCAATTCTTAGCTGTTGAAGCGGATAAGGATATGATTGAATTTTTGCATAATTTATATCCTTTAAATAAAGATGTTTTTATTCAAGCTGATTTTTTAAAACTTAATCTTGATCTTTTATTTTCTGGCGAATCCTTTTTGTTGTGTGGCAATTTTCCTTACAATATTTCATCACAGATTGTCTTCAAAGCAATTCAACATTCTGATAGAATTCCAGTATTAATTGGAATGTTTCAAAAAGAAATGGCGCAAAGAATTATTTCAAAACCAGGATCTAAGGATTATGGAATTATTTCTGCAATAAGTTCATTATATTATTCTGGAAAAATTGAATTTGACATTGGACCAGGAAACTTCAATCCACCACCCAAAGTTGTTTCTTCTGTTTTAATTTTAAAAAGAAACAAAATTGAAATGAGTGAAGATGAAAAAAAGAGAACCAGATTATTAATTAAATCATCCTTTCAATTTCGAAGAAAAACGCTAAGAAATAATCTTAAATCATTAATCAAAGATCAGGATATTATAGCAGATAAATATTTTGATCAAAGACCTGAAGATATCGCTCCCCTTGAATATTTAAGATTAAGCAGAGAACTAAATTACTAAGTTGTTGTTAAAAAAATATCAATTAATAAGTTATGAATTTTCAAGAATTAATCAATAATGATTTAAAAACTGCCATGAAGGCCAAAGATGAAAAAGGTCTTAGAGCTATTCGTGCCATTAAGGCTGCCATTTTGTTGGCCAACACCGATGGAAGCAATCAGGAATTAACGGAAGAAAGAGGTATAGCTATCGTACAAAAGTTGCTAAAACAAAGAAAAGAATCTCTCGAGATTTATGAAAAACAAAATAGATTAGATCTGGCTCAAACTGAGAAAGAAGAAATTGAAGTCATTTCTAAATATTTGCCTCAACAAATGTCTCAGGAAGAACTTAAAGATTTTATTCTAAATATCATTCAAGACTCAGGTGCTAATGGACCCAAAGACATGGGTAAAGTTATGGGTCTTGCGAATAAATCTCTAGCGGGAAAAGCAGACGGAAAGACTGTGTCCATCTTGGTTAAGGAACTTTTGGGATCTTAATAATTATACTCTTTGATTATTTTTAGTGATTTGATTTATCTTTAACCTTCATAAAATGAACTAGCAATGGAAAGTCAAAAGAATCAAGTCTTTAAACCTTATGTTGATCCAAACATCAATATGCCTGAATTTACATTTAAGGCAATTATTTTGGGTATTTTGTTCGGTGTAATATTCGGAGCTTCTACTGTTTACTTAGCCTTAAAGGCTGGCTTAACTGTTTCCGCTTCCATTCCAATCGCAGTTTTAGCTATTTCGCTTGGTAAGAAATTGCTTGGAACCAACATTCTAGAGAATAATATTATTCAGACCACTGGTTCAGCAGGTGAATCCATAGCTGCGGGAGTTGTATTTACCTTACCTGCCTTCTTATTTTTATCAGATAAGTCCGTTGGGGACAATTATTTTCAATATTGGACAATACTTACTTTAGCTG
>JBDSHL010000297.1:0-3178 GCA_039918515.1 Saprospiraceae bacterium
TTGTTTTGCAGGAGAGGTGGGATTATCTGGAGAAATTCGTGCGGTGTCTAGAATTGATTTAAGAATTCAAGAAGCGGAGAGACAAGGATTTAAAGCGATATGTGTTTCTAAATTCAATGGGCAAGTCAATCAGAAAAAATCTTCCAATATAAAGATCGTGCAATTGAGCACTGTTATTGAATTGTATGAAAAGGTTTTTGCGAAGTGATAACTTATATCGCTTAGAAATGATATTTAGTTCAATTTTCTCCACCTTTGGCAGATCAATTGTTTATAAAGTTATACTAGGCAGCCCCTCTTTTAGGAATGGATAATATTTTTAAATTATTGGCATAATTCAAAAATCACATTGGTATTACAGGCAACGCTCTCTGTTCCATTGTAATAATTATTGAAAACCGTGTAAGGATGACTAAAATATTCATTGAATAATGTAAAAAAGCTCTGCTTCATTTTCAATTTTAACTTACTTTTGCAATATGATTGAAATCCACAAGCATATAGAAATAAATAGTTCTGTTAGATTTGGAAAGCCTTGCATAACGGGCACAAGAATAACAGTTGATGATATTTTAAAATGGCTATCCTCTGGTATGAGTTTTGAAGATATCGAAAAGGACTTTCCCTTAATTCAAAAAGAACACATTCTTGCTGCATTGAGTTTTGCTGCAAATAGAGAAGAATCCATTCGACTTATACTTGCATGAAACTCCTCATTGATGCAAATATTTCTTGGAGATTAAAAGAAATACTATCAGATTATTTTCTTGATTGTGCCCATGTCGAAAGTTGCGGTCTAAATTATTCTGAATCGGATATAGAGATTTGGAAATTTGTCGCTAAAAATGAATTTTTCATTTTAACTAACAATTATAATTTTATTAATCTCGTTGGTTATAAATATGTAATGAATCCAAAAAAATCATAGCCCATCAAAAAAATCTTACAAATCATAGTTCAGACAATAAACTGCGACCATAAGGAATATCAAAGTGTAGTCCAGGTCATTAGTACTTACTTGGTCGTATCCTGCGTTGGGCATAGTTGAAACTTGTCAAGAGCCTTCGACCTTAATTCAATAATTTTCACCTTAGAAATAAACATTTCCATATATTAATCAAAACGTGAATATTGATTTTTAGTTTAACTTTCGACGCAGGCTAGAGCCTAAGCCGAACCGAGGGCTTGACAAGTTTCACCTACGCCAAACCGAGAGTTTCTGTCGATCAATATTTATTAAGATCTTCTTCTATAAACCCGTTAATCTTCCACGAATTAAGAATGCATTTGACAATTTTCAAATTATCCAAATTGAATTCTCCATAATGCGAAGTTTCACTAATAACATGTACAAATATAGTATAATTAATTATTTCTTGACTAGGATAAAGAGTTACTGAACTAAAATATACTGGCTTATTAGAATATAGGCTTGTAAAACTATGAGAATAAGTTACACCTCTACTAGTATCAATTTTTGAAAAATAAAAATACTTTTTTGAAAAGGAATGTATTAGCAAATTACTATCCAATACCTCAATATCCTTATAGTAATCTACAATCAATTCCTCCCTTATTTTACTATCAATGTTAAACTTCAAAATATGCTTTGAAGTTGTTTCAATACAAGAAAATAAATACCATGGTTCGGATTTGTCTTCAATCTTCTTAAAAGCAAAAGGTGAATCAAATGATATTTCTATTGAATCACATAAATTCTTAGGGTAATAATATACAAAACGATTGTAATAATGACAATCTAAATCATCTTTTAATATTGTATTCATATTTATTTTTTCTGAATTTTGAATACAAGAATTGAATAATAAAGCAGTCAAAACTAATTTAATAAACTTCATATATCTAATTTATCATTTGTATTTTCGTATGTTGAGGGTCTAGCCACACGCTTCCGACCACAATTCAACTGGCTGGATTTTGTATTTAAACATTTACATATATTTATTAAAACGTGAATCTTTACTTTTAGTTTATCAAATGTTGCAAAGTCATACTAATGCTTGGCAAGTTTCTGCTACGCGAAAATAAGCACATATAATCTCAAATTACAATTTTTCTTCTATATATGTTTTAATATTCCATGAATTGAGAATGCATTTTGCTATCTTTAAATTGTCTAGATTAAATTCACCATATTGAGAAGTAATACTATTGACAAAAATATATAAAACTGCATTGTGATTTTCTAAACTTGGATATAGTTTTATCACGGTAAGATAAGCAGGTTTACCATAAAATTCGCTTGTATAACTATGAGAATAGGAAACACCTCTACTCGTATCTATTGTTGAATAATAAAAGTAATTATTTGAATATGAGTGAATAAGCAAATTATGGTCCAGAATTACTATTTCCTTATTGTAGTAATCAATTATACTATCTCTATAATCAACACCAATGTAAAATTCTAACACTTGCGTAGAAGAAGCATCTTTACAAGAAAACATATATCCGAATCCTTTTCTAAGCTCAAAATTAGTCAAAGAAAAAGGAGAATCAAACGATAATTCAATTGAATCACATAAATTTCTTGGCAAATAATGAACAAAATGATTATGATAATTACAATTCAAATCTAAATCATCTTTCAAGACTTCATTCATATTAATTTTTTTAGAATTTTAAATACAAGTATTGAATAATAAAGCTATTAAAGCTATTTTAGTAACTTTCATATATCTAAATTATCATCTGTATTATCCATATACAATAAATCTAGTTGTTTCATGTAAAGAATTAATTCGTTCTACACATAACTATCTTAGCCTAAATTTTAATATTGCCTTATCCAAATAAATTCTTTTATAATAATCGAAACTATCAGAAGAGGAACAATACATTCTTCTAAAATTTCTTACATTACAAATAATATCATTTAAGTTTAAATTTTCCGAATTTAATCTTCTAAAATGTATATAATAATCCATTGAATCTATAGTATTATATAAATTCAAACGATAATAAGTTGTATCCACCTTTAAATAATTACATATAACTCAAAAGCCATTACATTTTTCATAACTTTCATTCACTTCATCATTCACTCTTAATAATTGTTCAAACGAAGTACCATCAGTAAAAACCGCTCCTAAAGTGTAATTGTATTTTGTACCATTAAGAAAATACGTAAATTCCAAATTATAATTTAAATTTCATT
>JBDSHL010000298.1:0-3222 GCA_039918515.1 Saprospiraceae bacterium
GAATTAAATTTTAACTCATCTTCTTTGGTCCACCAATTTAACAAATTGCCTTTCTCATCATACTGTCTTCCCTGATCATCGAATCCATGGGTGATTTCATGACCAATAGTAGAAGCTGCAGTATATCCATAAACCAATGCATCATCTAATTCTTCATCTTTGAATCCAGGAACACTAAATATAGCAGCTGGAAGAACAATTTCATTGTTCGATGGATTATAATAGGCATTATAAGTTTGTGGAGTCATATCCCATACAGTTCGATCAACTGGTTTGCCAAGTTTTGAACGATTATAATTTATCCAGAACTTGTTTGCATTTATTTCATTCTCACAATATGAATTTCTACCAATTTTCATCGCACTAAGATCTTTCCATTTGTCAGGAAATCCAACTTTTTTAGACATGGAAGCAAGTTTAACCAAGGCTTTCTGCTTCGTTGATATATTCATCCATTCCAATTTTTGAATATGCTCTTTGAATACCTCTCTAATGGATTCAACCAAGTTATTGTATCTCAGTTTTGCCTTTTCATCGAAATAATTTTTTATAAATTCCTGGCCCAGCAATTCACCTAAAGAATTATCAATTGCGTCTAGACTTCTTTTCCATCTTGGTTTTTGAATTTCGGCCCCTTGAATAAGTTTATTGTAAAAATTGAAATGTTCTTCAGCAACTTCCTTATTTAATGTAGTGGCATAGGAATTTATTAAATGCCATTTTAAATAAGCTTTCCAGACTTCTATTTTTATTTGTGAAAATAATTGATCTAAATGTCTATAATATTCAGGTTGTCCAAAAATGCAAGTATCTGTACTTATTTTTGATTTTGTAAAAAACAAACTCCAATCAATATTCTTTCCTAATTTCTTTAAAGAATTGTAAGCGATTGCATTATAATTTTTATAAGGATCCCGTAAGTCTTCGAGTTTTCTTGAATACTTCGCTAAGCTTGTTTCGAGGGAGAATATGTCTTTAGAATATTTTTGAGAATTTAAAGAATCATATTGAAGAAAACCTAACATTTTTGCAATATGTGCTGGGTATGCAGCTCTTATTTTTTTTGTCCGTTGATCATTGTTGAAATAGTAATCTCTATCTGGTAATCCAAGACCTCCTTGATAAAAATATAAAGCCATTTTTTCACTGTTTTTATCATCTTGAGTTACATTCACATTAATAAGAGAATTTGCATTTATTTCCGAGAGTTCTGCAAGCGTTGCAATGAGAGATTTGGAATCTGTTATTTGATCAATCATTACAATGTAATTTTCAAGAGGTTTCATACCGATCATTTCACAATGACCAGAATCCATAGCCATAATCCAGAAGTCTCCAATTTTTTGCTTAATGCTACCACTTGGTGATGTTTGGCTTGAAGCGTCTTCACATATTTTTCTGAGTTTAAGATTATTTTCTTCGATGATTAAATTACCAATTCCCCAATTAACTTCTTCAGCGGGAATTGGATTATTTTTTAACCATTGTCCATTTATGTATTCAAAAATATCTTCGCCCGGAGACAAAGAGGTGTCCATATTCTCAGCAAGTATATCTTTCTTGGCAATGTTTTCTGTATTGATTTTTACTTCATTTTTACAAGAATCATTGATGATTAATAGGAAAATGAGAAATGCTAATTTTTGCATATTATGTTAGAAATGTCAGAAATTCAAAATTAGTTGATTTTCAGGATTTTCAAGGATTATTAATAAAATTGCTTCTTGAAGACACTCTTCTAATTATCAGTTGCTCAATTTTAAGGCTTACAATTAAATGTGTACTCTCGAAATTATTAATAAATGGAGACTTCACTTGCCTTAAATACTCGATTATTATTAATATTTTGAGGTAAAGGAACAAAAATATAATAAACTGATTATTAATTGATTATCACATAATAAATTCGATAAAATTGAACAATTAGCCTGTAATTGAAGAGTTTTATATTAAATTATTTTAATATTTGATAAAAAATGCCTATTATTGTGTTCATAATTGAATTGTGAATTTTTAATCATTTTAAAACTCTAATAATGCAACTTACAGCGTATAATGTAAAGACAAAAGAAAAAGGTGTTCCAATTAAGGATGCCGTAGTAACCAAAACAGCTAGAGGTGGCTATATGGTACAAGGTAATGATGGCAAAGGCAATAAACTAACTGCATTAGTTGGTGAAGCTAATGCACTTGCTGCAATAAAAGCCGGAACAGCAAAACAGGGATTCTAATAATTGCGGTTAATCCGCTTATTTAATTCTAAAAAATAAATAATGCTCGTCTGAATAAGGCGGGCATTATTTTTAAGTTAAAAATTCCATAACTATTCAGCGCTACATGAATAATTACTCCGAAGGAGTAAAATATTTGCAGAGATGGATGAAATGCATCTTAAGCATAAAAAATTTTCCTAGTTTTTGGCATATATTTTTGCTATTTCTGCAAAAATCATGACAAAAACTATGATCTGATAAATAGGTACAATATTTCTATATATAATAAATTCCATGTTCAATCTATGAGCATTACCGATCAAAAGAAATTGCTTAATTTATTTTTCCTTTTCTGGAACAACGGCTTCAATTTTTTTACTAGGTACTATCCAAATAATAGACACAAGAAAAAACATAGCCATTGAAATTCTATTATCGATGAAAGCAGCTGGAATTGATATACCATAGAATAATAAAGAAAGAAATTCCTTAACTCCAAATTTTGTCAATACATTTAAGTGTTGATCGTATTCGTGACCCTTTTTAATGCTAAATACTAAAATGTTATAGGATAGTCCACAAATAAATAATAAAATAGCATAGGATACAACGGTAACAGGTATAAAATCGGTTTCACTCATCCACTTTGTCGCAAATGGGACTAAAGAAAGCCAGAATAATAAATTTAAATTCGACCACATGATTGTTGCATTTATTCCTTTGGCTAGATGAAATAAGTGGTGATGGTTATTCCAGTAAATACCTATGAAAGCAAAACTCAAAAAATAGGAAAAAATACAGGAAACTAAATGTTGAATGGCATAAGATTCTATAGATTCAGGAGTTTTAATTTCAAGAACCATAATCGTTATAATAATGGCCATTACACCATCACTAAATGCTTCAATTCTGTTTTTATTCATTTTTATTTTAGCCGAAATAACATAGCATAGATTTTATAAGCCCAACTCTTTTAATTGTTTGTTGTCAATTATTGATGGAGCATCTA
>JBDSHL010000299.1:0-2735 GCA_039918515.1 Saprospiraceae bacterium
ATAGTACAGGAGGAATTGATTTGGTATGGTTTAGATCGTATGCTTGGGTCAAGGATAAAGTTGTAATAGGCCATGAATATTTGGTTTTTGGGAAGGTTCAAAATCAAGGATATGGACCATCGATTCATCATCCCGAACTGGAGCAATCCGACCAAGTCGAGCCTCTGCAAAAATATTTACCGGTCTATTCGACTACAGAAAAACTCACCCTAAAAGGATTGAATAGTAGAGGTATTGCAAGAATTACCGAGAATTTAATCAAGCATTTTAATTTTAATGATATTAAAGAAAATTTGCCTGATTACATTTTGCAAAAATTCAAGCTTTGTTCTCGACAGGATTGTCTTAAACATATTCATTATCCTCAATATCAGGAACAAATTGATCGATCACAAAGTCGCTTGAGATTTGAAGAATTATTTCAGTTTCAGTTAAGATTAATGTACAACAAATCCAAACGCAAACATTTTCAAAATGGATTCAAGTGGAATTTTGTTGGCGATAAATTTAATAAATTCTATAACGATGATCTTCCATTTCAACTTACAGAAGCACAGAAAAGAGTAGTTCGTGAAATTCATGTAGACCTTAAATCAGGTAATCAAATGAATCGATTGCTTCAAGGAGATGTTGGAAGTGGAAAAACTATTGTCGCCTTATTGATCATGCTCATTGCCGAAGGGAATGGATATCAATCATGCCTTATGGCACCTACTGAGATTTTGGCTCAACAACATTATAAAAGTTTAACAGAACTCGTTAGTGGTGTGAATGTCAATATTAAATTGTTAACAGGAAGTTCAAAGACGGTTGAAAGAAAACAAATCCTTCAAGAACTATTTGATGGAAGTTTGCATATTATCGTTGGAACACATGCGTTAATTGAAGATCCAGTAATTTTTAATAATTTGGGATTGGTTGTTATTGATGAACAACATAGATTTGGTGTAGAACAGAGATCTAAACTTTGGGCAAAATCTAAGATTTACATGCCACATGTTTTAATCATGACTGCAACTCCTATTCCTAGAACTTTGGCTATGTCGCAATATGGCGACCTTGATATTTCCATCATAGATGAACTTCCGCCTGGACGAAAAGACATCCTTACCAAACACATTAAAGATGTTCATAGATCCGACCTCTATAAATTTATGAAAGAACAAATTGCTATGGGTCGCCAAGTCTATGTAGTGTATCCCTTGATTGAAGAATCAGAAACGCTTGATATTGAGAATTTACAATTGGGCTATGATAAACTCATGGAATATTTTCCCATTCCACAATATCAGATTAGTGTAGTTCACGGCAAATTGAAGTCAAAGGATAAGAATATGGAGATGATTAGATTTGCGTCAGGGAGAGCAGACATTATGGTTGCTACTACTGTAATTGAAGTTGGGGTTAATGTTCCCAACGCAACCGTGATGGTCATAGAGAATGCTGAGCGATTTGGTTTATCTCAATTGCATCAGTTAAGAGGTAGAGTAGGTCGTGGATCTGATCAATCCTATTGCATATTAATGACGGCAGATAAACTAGGTAAAGATTCCTTTGCCCGTATGAAGATCCTTTGTTCAACAAACGATGGTTTTAAGATCGCCGAAGAAGATTTGAAATTAAGAGGTCCGGGGGACTTAAGCGGAACCAAACAATCGGGATTGGTTGAACTTAAAGTGTCCGATATTGTAAGAGATCAAGCTATTCTTATATCTGCCAATAAGCTTGCAGAAACGATAATTGAACGAGATCCATTGCTGGAATTGCCCATTAACAGAATGCTTAAAAATTTTGTGGGAGATCAAGGACGAAGAATTGAATTTAGCAGTATTTCTTAGTAATGACTATAATACATTTGTAATCAACCATTTAAATATATTTATTTATAATATATATTTTTTTACCTGACTTTTAAACTTTATTTTAAATATTCCTTAAGTAAAAGCCTCTAAAAAAGTTTTATCTTTCAGGCAACATTTGGTATAATTGTGGGCTCTTACATAAATAGAATCTAAAAATTAAGAATAAAAACATGAAAAATTTAGTATTTACCTTTTGTCTTTTTACAACCGCTCAAATATTTGCTCAGAATGCAATGATTGGTGCAATTGACAGTAAAAATTATTCAACTGTTCAGAAACTTACGGTTTCAGGAATAGATGTGAATCAACCCTATGACATTGAAGATCAAAAAATGACAGCCTTATCTTATGCTTCATTAAGAGGTGATGTTGAAATGGTGAATTTATTAATTAAAAAAGGAGCATTGGTTACTCCAATCATCGATTCTAGAGATGCTTTAATGTATGCAGCTAAAGGAGGTAATAAAGAAATCATTGAAATTTTACTTTCTAAAGGAGCCAAAGTAATGAATGAAAGTAAAGAAGGTAAGACCGCTCGTGATTATGCAGCAAATGCAGGTCATACAGATATAGCTGTACTTCTAGAAAGTGAAATGCAAAATATTGTAAATCAGGCTAAAGCAAAGAGGTTAAAAAAATAAATATCAGACAACACTAAGTCAAGGAAGGAATCCAGTTAATTTTGGTTTCCTTTTTTTATTTTATATATATGAATACATGGAAGATATTGGTTAACGACGGATTGGAAGAATCTGGTCTAGACAAATTAAGAAGTGCAGGTTTCGATGCAAATACAAGCAAAGTATCTCAGGAAGATCTCTTACAAAGATTGCAAGAATATCACGGAATAATCGTCAGGAGTGCGACCAAGGT
>JBDSHL010000300.1:0-1984 GCA_039918515.1 Saprospiraceae bacterium
TTAATATTATTTTTAAAACTTCCTGCCCATTTAAGTCCTACAGTGAGACAAAAAACCTGTAGCGCTTTGATTCATCGCATCATGTCAAAAACTTATGCTGCTCATGTCAAGAAACGCGTGGATGAAATCAATGATCTTCATTTTCAAAAAGAAATCAACGAAATTCGTTTGCGCAATAATTCCAGTAATTGGGGAAGTTGCTCTACCAATAAAAATATAAGTCTATCATCGAGATTGTTGCTTGCACCAGATTTTGTATTGAATTACATTATTATTCATGAATTAGCACATCTTGTGCATCACAATCACTCAGATCGCTATTGGAATCTTGTCGCGAAGGTGATGCCCGATTATATGTTAGCTGAAAAATGGTTGAAAAAGGAAGGAGGAACTGTGAATTGGTAAGGATATTTAATAATTATTTTTTGCCAAACCATCATTTAGGACATATGTGAAACTATCATTTCAAAGTAACTATTCAACCAAGTATTAAAAAATACTCCAGAGGAGTATAATATTTTTAGCGATGGATATAATCCATCGTTTTTAATGGTGAACGAACTTGTTTTTGGCATGAATTTTTGCCATTTTTGCAAAAATCATGACAAAAACATCAACCAGCTGAATAGTTACATTTTAAAAATAATATTATGGAACTTCATTTTAATACATTTTTAAAGTAAAAATTCTTCAATATTTTCATAATTTATGGATTGAAACGTATGATTGGGATAGGCTGAAGAAAAGGTTTTGCTGAGTCTAATTTTCGCTTTTGCGTTCCATTTGATTTCATACGCGTGTAACATTTGATCATGCTCAATAATGAGGTCAATTTCTTGTTGGTCGTGTGTCCGCCAAAAATAAAACTGGGCATGTATTTTTTGGTAAACATTTTTTTTGTAGAGTTCACTTATTACAAAATTTTCCCACAAGGCCCCTTTGTCTTGTCGGTGTTCAAGTATCGTGAAATTTCCATTTAAAATATTAATTACGCCATTATCATAAAAGTAAATTTTTCTTCCTTTCTTAAGTTCTTTTTGTCGGTTAGTACTATAAGCAGGCAATCTGAAAAGTACGAAGGAATCTTCTAAAAGCTGTACGTATTTTTCAACTGTTTCGTGATTGATACGCAGTGCTCTACTCAAACTATTATAATTCACCTCAGAGCCGATTTGAGAAGCCAACATTCTAAGTAAATGTACGAGTTTTTCTGGCTTTTTTAAGCCTTGAAACATTAAGATATCTTTGTACAAATAACTTTCTGTTATAAGCTTGAGACGTTCCCTTTCTTCACCAGGGTGTGTGACAATTTCGGGATAATAACCATAAATCAAACGATGTGGAATTCTTCTTTTTTCTTCTAAAAGACCATGATGATTGACCATTTCTGAAAATGAAATTGGAAATAAATGAAATTCCCATTTTCTTCCAGTTAATGGTTCATTGGTTTTATTTTTGAGATCAAAAGAAGAAGATCCTGTTGCAATGACCTGTATATTTTTTATCTGATCATGAATCAACTTTAATTTTCTTCCTATCTCATGAATATATTGCGCTTCATCAATAATTACTAAAGTTTTATGACCGAAATAAAGTTTTAATCTTGTTGAGTTAGCATTTTCAAATAAGGCTTGAATGTCGGGCTCATCTGCATTTAGCCAAAGTATATCGCTTTGATCTTGGATTAAAGCCTTTAGAAGTGTAGTTTTTCCTACTTGCCTGGCTCCAAGTAACAGAATTACTTTTTCCTGATGAATTTTATCCTTTATGAGTTGTAAAATAGTTCTTATAATCATATAATATTATATTATATACGCAAATATAACGCTATTTAATATGTTTAAACATAAAATATACCATAAAATCAAATTTCACTCCAATTTAACTCCTACTTGAGGCGCCCATTTAAAACATCACAATCACTCAAATCGATATTGGAATCTTGCCGCAAAGGTTATGCCCGACTATATGGTTGTTGAAAAAT
>JBDSHL010000301.1:0-12017 GCA_039918515.1 Saprospiraceae bacterium
ATTTTCTTGCGAACCAAGTACTTTGTTGATTTAACGTTCCAAATTCGAGCGATTTCTTTTCGCTAATATTGAGTGCTTCTTCCATTTCGTCCACTCGATTTAACCAATAATTGGACCATGTTAAGTTTAATTGAATCTGAAGCCATTCTTGATTCCACAGAAACGAATCTTTGTTGGGATCGTGTTCCAATATCTTTAATGCTAAATCATATATCGAAATTTCTTCAGCTGCCTTTCTTTGAGGCTTATAGCTCTCTCCTTTTTTTCTATACAATCTTGCTCTTGCTATAAATTCTTCCTCAGAGAGTTCAGTTATTGCCTGTTCAAAAGTCTCCCTTGCTTCTTCAAAAAGGCTAAGATAGATTAATACCTCACCGAGGTTCTCATATACATGGGTAACAGAAACATAATCGTCTTTTGAAATCTGTTTCGCTTCCTCAATAGCGTTTCTATAGTGAAAGGCAGATTCATGGTAAGAAAAAGTTAATCTCGCTTTATCACCAGTCCATGAGTAAAAATCGAAAGCTTTTTTATGAATGCCGGCTCTGGAATAATGATATGCAAGGGATGTTGCAATCTCTGCCTCATCACTTAAATAATTTTTTTCAATAAATTCAGCTATATATTGATGCAATTCGGCCCTTTTTGATTTCAATAATTGGTGGTAAGCCACGTCTTGTGTTAATGCATGTTTAAATAAAAATTGATCTTGTAATTTATGAAAAATCAAATCTTTTTTTTCTAAGGATAAAAGGGATAAATCAAGCACAGAAATTAGAAAGTCTGGGTCCATTAAGTGTTTCAAAATAGTCTTAGCAAATGACATACCGATAACTGAGGAGTGAAGCAATGTTTTTTTGTCCGAATTATTTACACTATCGATTCTGGAGCTGATGAGACCTCTAAGCGTATCTGGAATGGCTAGTTCATCAATTTCACCAATTAATTTAAGTTTATTGTTTTCCCATTCCAAAATACCAGATTCAATCAATGAACGCAAATACTCTTCTAAATAAAAAGGGTTGCCTCCCGATTTATGAATAATTAAGTGTTTTGTATTTTCTGGAACTTGCTCAATATGGATAAATTTTTCCAAAAGAGCGAAACAATTTTCTTCGGTTAGCGGTGCAAGTTGCATAACAGTATATTCAATGGGCAGTTCTTTCCAATTGAGATGAAAATCGGCCATTAAACCCTCATGTGGCCTGAATAAACATACATGGAGGATTCCTTCCTCGTTTGAGTTTTTAATGACGTATTCAATCAACTCTAAGGAAGATCTATCAGACCAGTGCAGGTCTTCCCATACAACAATTAAAGGAGATTCATTTTTATACAGTATCAATAATTCCAAAAAAGCCTGCTGCATTCTTGTAAGCATCGCTTCAATAGAAACAGCTCTCAAAAATTGATCTGTTTTATAATCGAGTGGTATATCTCTTAATCTTGCTAAGTAGGGATATAGTTCTGCAAAACGAAAGGGACTTAATCTTAGTAATGTTTCCTGCATTATGCGAGTTACTTCTTCAATGGATTCACCAGGGTTTATACCTAAAATGTTGTCGATTAAATTCCTGACTATAAAATAACTCAGATTAGAGGAATAGGCATTTGTTTTTCCAATTACAATTCGAAAATCTGGACAATCATGAAGTAATTCTTCTACTAATCTCGATTTGCCAAAACCAGGATCAGCAATAATTGAAATCACACTTGATTTTCTATGTAGCGTTTCTTGTGCTGCATTTTTTAATTTATTCAAATATTCATCCCGACCGACGAGTGGCGTTGAAAATCCCTGAATCCCTCGACTAGGTTGTGAATTTTTTTTAACACCTAGTAATTTATAAATTGAAACAGGTTTATCGATGCCTTTTACGAATATGGGTTTCCGTTTTTCAAAATCAAAAATGCCATGTGTCAATCGATAGGTATCATGACCTATTAATATTTCACCAGTGACAGAGGCATCTTCAAGTCTTGCTGCCAAATTGACCGCTTCCCCGATAACAGAATATTGGTTTCGTGCATCAGAACCTACTCCGCCTGCTATAACAACACCGGTATTTATTCCAAAATGTATACCTAAATTCGTTTGATTCCGAACATTAAATGATTCAAGTTCTTGCATCATTTCCAATGCTGCCCGCAAGGCATATTCGGCATCATGTTCATGGGTTTTGGGAGCACCAAATAAAGCCATAATCTCATCCCCAATAAATTTATCAACATGGCCTTGATAGCGTTCTATGATTGGCACCAGATTTGAAAAAGCGGCATTCATTAATGCCCTTAAATCCTCTGCATCCATTTTGCCAGACATCGCTGTGAAATTAGAAAAATCTGCAAACATGACCGTAACTAATCGCCGCTCTTCCAGAAAAATGTTTCTAGTTGGAATTACATTTGAATCGCCCTCTGCATTTTCATGTTGATTGACACTTTTTGCTAAACTCAATAATGCCGCATCGACAATTGCATCGCCCAGAATTGATCGTTGGTTATTAAGCAACTCAATGGCTTGTAAGATATTTTCTTTAGATTTTGACAAAATTTAATTGCTAATTTATTATCCAATCTCAATTGCTATCTTTCCTCTGACATGTCCGGTTTCTTGATATTTAGTCGCCTCATGAATGCTTTCCAAACCAGTATATATTTTATCCAGGTGAACTTTAATTGATTCGTTAGCGCTCCATTCTTTGATTATTGCTAAATCTGCTGGATTGGCTTTTAACATCAGCACTTTTAATTTTTTTGGAGTCAATGAATTGAATAATGATCTAATCATTAATGAAGGAGAAGGCATAGTATTTATATAGATTCCTTCTTTTTTTAATGCCAACTTGGCATCTTTAAAAGTGTATTTAGCAACTGTATCAAATATAATATCATAGGTATTTTGTTCTTTAAAAACTTGCTCTTTTTCATAATCTATAACATAATCTGCACCGCAAGATTTTACAAAATCAGCATTAACCTGCCTACACACTGCTGTGATTTTGGCGCCCATATTCCTTGCCATTTGCACGGCCAGATGTCCAACTGCACCAGCTGCACCAAGTATCAATATGTTTTGCCCTTGCTTTAGCTTTCCTAAATCACGCAAGGATTGTAATGAAGACATTGCAGCAATTGGGAGTGCAGCGGCTTCAGTAAAACTTAGTTGAATAGGTTTTTTAACTATTTGATCTGGTTTTGATTTGACATATTCAGCAAAAGGGCCATTCATTTTAAATGGATCTGTGGCTCCCATTACTTCATCTCCAATTGAAAAATTCTTAATATCCTTATCCAGATTAACTATTGTTCCAGAAAAGTCCCCACCTAATATCATGGGAAATTTACGCTTAAGAATAAATTTCAAATTACCATTCCTTATTTTTGTATCAAGAGGCGCAATGGTAAAAGCTTTGACTTTAATGAGTATTTCATTTTTATTTGGTTCTAAGTCCTTTACTTGTCCTAAATGGAGTTCATTCAAATCTCCATATTTATTTATAATTATTGCCTTCATCTATATAATTTTGTATTTCTATTAATTGTTAATATCGAAACCTTAAAAGTAAGGCTTTTAACAAAATATCTTGTGAAAATTCCTAATTTAAAAAAGATTTCTTGTATCACTTTGCCAAATAAATATCTAAAAACCATTTAGAAACAAATTTAGGGTTAAATAAATGGTAGACTATAACAAAAACTTAGAACAATATTTTGCTTAACAAGTATAATTAAATGACGTATTAAAAGTGTTACTAAATTCGAAAAATGCCAGTTTAACTCTATTTTGCACAATATAGTTTTCTAATAAAGTCAACTATATTACTTCCACTGGAAGTCTGTTCAGCTGCCAAGATTTTAATCCAGAAAGCTTATTAATCTCAAAGTGAAGGCAAAACTTCTAATTAATTGCTTGGTTTTGAATACATTTTGGCCTGTTTAATAGGGTCACAGGAGTTTGTGTGGGATGTTAATCTTTCGAAAGGCAACTATAAATTTTATATTTGAGACAAGCAATTACAATAATTTCTTATATTTGCTTTAACTTAAAAAACTCCTATGTTAAGACTTTTAAATATTCTCCTATCCTTCACGATTTTATCCAATCTAACAGCTCAGACTATTCAGTTTCAGTTTTGTGGTAAGACAGAGCAAGTTTCGCCAATAATTGATCCAATTACTATGAAAGACCAGAGAGGAAACGCTGCAATAAAGCTAGATTTCCTCAAAATTGGAATTCGTGGAAGTTCCCAGACTGCTCCATTCTATGTTCTCGGAAATGTAGAAACTGGCCCTAAGGTTAATGACAACTTTAAAAATAAAGTTCTTGTTGATAATTGCACTGGAGGGGTTATGAATGGTTGTGCTACATGTGGTATATGTGCACCTGTAGAATCTACCACCAGTAGCAATTTAGGTACTATTATTGGCAATTTTCTTATGCCCGTAAAGGTTGAGACTAACAATAATAATTTATACATTATGTGTACACATCAAAATTACGTGGTGTGCTATGAATCACACAAGATTAGCCTTGCAGGATATTCCAATAAGAAAATTGATGTCTATTGGAAGATCGAAGGTATTGCAAAGAATAATCCATCTCAAGTTAGAAATTTCAGTCTAAACTATAGATTTAACAATGATGCCTACTTCACTACTCCTTATTTTGTCAATAAAAACAGCAACAACGTAGGTGAATTCGAAGAAGTAGGAGCTATATTTGCTTCAGTACCAGTTGCCACTGTAGACCTTTCCAAAAAATTGAAATTTGATATCTCTCCGAATCCTGTAACTTCAGAATTAAAGGTGAATTTAACTGTGTTTAAAAACTTTGATGGCTTTATAAATATCCTAAATGAGAAAGGATCCGTTGCTTATTCTGAAAGAGCAACATTTGATTCTAATGAAACCATTAAAACAATAGATGTTGGCCATTTTTCTTCAGGAACTTATATATTGAATATATCAGATGAAGATGGAAGAGCTAGTGTGATAAAGTTTCAAAAACTTTAATTCTACCATTGAATTTTTAAAGTTCAATTTCTAGAGTTCAAACGTAGGTTGTAATCCAGTTGATCCATCTCCGCCGTAGAATTTATTGATAATTTTTACAACTTCATTTGGATCGTCAACGATAGGCATGAAATCTAAATCTATAGCACTAATATAAGAATACTTCTCCACCATGGTTGTGTTTATCCATTCCTTTAGGGGGGTCCAGAATTCAGTCCCTACAAGAATAACAGGTATCTTATTGATCTTTCTGGTTTGAATCAAAGTTAATACTTCAAACAGTTCATCAAGTGTTCCAAAACCTCCAGGCATCGCGATAAATGCTTGAGAATATTTGACGAACATCACTTTTCTCACAAAGAAAAATCGATGATGAAGATTCTTGCCCGCATCAATAAATCTATTGTGAAATTGTTCAAATGGCAAACTGATATTTAAGCCTACTGATATGCCATTATTTTCAAAAGCGCCGCGATTGGCTGCTTCCATCATTCCTGGTCCGCCACCAGTGATAATTCCAAATCCTTCTTCGGTTAATTTGGCTGCAATAAGTCTTGCTAATTCATAATGAGGGTGGCCTTCCTTAACTCTTGCAGATCCAAAAATGGATATACAAGGACCCATACTATTCATGGTTTCAAATCCTTCCACGAATTCTGAAATTACTTTAAACATCATCCAACTGTTTTCACCTTTCAGATGACTCCATTGTTTCATTGACCTCATTGCAATAAAATTTTATTTAGAAAAAAATAAACTTGATGGATAAACTGACCTTAAGACTTGTACGCCTTAAACTCTTTCTTGATGAATTCATTTAACTCTTGAACAGTGTCAAATTGTTCAAATAATTCTTTAAATTTATTATGTCTTTGGCTAGCAGGAATGACGAAGTCAAGAACTTCTTTTCTGCCAATTTTATTTTTTGAAAGAATGATTAATCTTTCAACAACATTCCTTAACTCTCTAATATTACCTGTCCAATTATATTTCTGCAATTCTTCTAATGCAGAATCATCAAATCTTTTCACAGGCATTCCATATTCATAACAAATATGTTCAGTAAAATGCTCTGCAAGAATTGGAATATCATCAACTCTTTCGTTAAGTGACGGAACCTCAATAATAATTACAGCTAATCTGTGATAAAGGTCTTCACGGAATTTACCCCTTGCAATTTCTTCTCTTAGATCTTTATTGGTAGCAGCAACAATTCTGACATCTACTGGAATCTCTTTGTCACCACCAACTCTCGTAATTCTACTTTCTTGTAAGGCTCTTAGTACTTTAGCTTGAGCTGACAGGCTCATATCTCCAATTTCATCCAAGAATAAAGTTCCTCCATTGGCTAATTCAAACTTACCTAAACGCTGTTTGATAGCTGAAGTAAAAGAACCTTTTTCATGTCCAAATAATTCACTTTCAATCAGTTCAGATGGAATGGCAGCGCAATTTACTTCTACTATTGATCCATTGGTCCGATTGCTTTTTTCATGAATCCAACGGGCTACAAGTTCTTTTCCAGTACCATTACTTCCCGTAATTAGTATTCTTGCATCTGTAGGAGCAACAAGATCAATAGTTTGTCTTACTTTAGCAATACAAGCGGATTCTCCAACTATTTCCTGAACCTTATTTTTGGAAACTTTTTTCTGTAAACTTTTCTTTTCCGAAATCAGTGAAGATTTATCAATAGCATTTCGAAGAGTGATTAATAATCTGTTGAGATCAGGTGGTTTTGAGATGAAATCATATGCCCCTTTTTTTACGGCTTCTACAGCTGTATCGATGGTCGCATGTCCACTTATCATAATAATAGGAACATCAATAGCTAGGAGTTGAATTTTATCAAGGGCTTCCATACCATCCATTTTGGGCATTTTGATATCCAAAATGATGGCTTCATATTGATTTTGTTTGAGCTTAACCAGACAGTCAAGACCGTCGTTAGCCTCATCAACAGTGTATTTCTCTAATTCAAGTATTCCACGTAGTGCACGTCGTATACTTTGTTCATCATCAACTATAAGTATCTTGGCCATTCAGCTTCTTAAACTTACTAATATTACGAATAAAGCCCAAAGATAACCAAGTGATTAATATATCATTACAAATTACTAAAATATTTTATGTGTTTCTTAAAATAGTACTCGCCAAAGTTGCCATCAGACCTGCTCCAATTAATATAGATTCCTCATTTACAGTGAATTGTGAAGTATGCACATTCGAAGATTGCCCTGTTCCCAGTCTATAAAAAATTGCTGGAATTTGTTGACTATAGTAAGCAAAATCCTCAGAAGTCATTCTAGGTTGTAGAATTTCTACATTGGCTTCTCCTAAATAGTTTTTTGCTACTTTGAGGAAAGCATGATAATAGTCTAAATCATTCATTAGGCACGGATAGCCTTTTTGAATATTTAATGAACAATGGGCCTTGTATTTTAAACTAATGTCAAGACAAATCTTTTCAATTAGACAGTGAACATACTTTCTAAAGTCTTCGTCCATACACCTGAATGTCCCTTCAATATGTACTCGTTCAGGAATAATATTGGTTGCCCCTCCTTCTGTAGTAAATTTCCCAATACTCAATACCGATGGAACTTTGTTAGGATTAAAATTAACTAATAACTGATTCAGCTCTAGAACAAGTTCAGAAGCAACGGATATAGGATTTATCGCAAGTAGAGGCATTGCTGCATGACCTCCAACACCTTTAATGGTCAAATATATCTCATCACATGAAGCCATTGCCTTTAAAGGACAAATTCCAACATGACCAACATCCATATTGGGCTGAACGTGCTGGCCAATAATGACATCTGGCATTGGAGATTCAAGAACTTTTTGATCAATCATGATACTTGCTCCTCCAGGAAGTTTCTCTTCACCTGGTTGAAAAATAAACTTTACGGTTCCTCCCCAGTCTGACCTTAATGAATTCAACAAGAATAATGCACCCAATAGACAAGTCATATGAACATCATGTCCGCAGGCATGCATAATTCCATTTTCTTTAGATTTCCATTCTAATTCATTATTCTCTTGAATGGGCAATGCATCCATATCTGCTCTTAACGCTACGGTTCGATCAGATTCTAAATCCCCTTTGATTATGCCAACAATACCATGAGTTGCCCATCCTGTTGTGAACTCAATATTCCAAGAATTCAATATGGATTGCACGAATAATGAAGTATTCGCTTCTTGAAAAGATAATTCAGGATGTGCGTGTAGCGTCCTTCGAAATCGGAATAATTCTGGCTTCAAATCTGCCAGCAAAAATTGTACTTTATTCTTGTCAATCACAATTTAATGATCTAATTGATTAATATCTCTCAAACAGATATCCATATCCATCCACATGGAATAGTTCCAAAGGTAATTCTTATAAACTTCCATAACCAATTCTTTGCCTTGGTATTTTTGTTGTAAGTTAAGAGGCTCTAGAATTCCTGGCTTGTTAATTAGATTTGGATAGGTTTCATTCCCTAAATTCCCCAATGCAACCCATGTTTTGAAACCAAATAGAACATTGAAAGTATTACTTAAAAATTTTATTTTATCCTTATAAATAAAAATCAATAGCCATGTAAAAATAAGTACTAAAAAACTAAAAGCTATATCAAAAAAACGCTTCTGTCTTTGATACTTTTCTTTTTGCAGATTATAAGAGAACTCAAACGTATAAAGTTCTCCAACTGCTTTACTGTCTGAACTTCCTATAATTCCTGAACCACTTGGGTTCAATATTTTTATTTGGATGAATTCAGGTAATTGACCAATTATCTTCAAGATGTAATGTACAGAATTAATGCTTGGACAAAATATAATTTCATCTGGTTTATATAATCTCGCTACATCACTCCAATTTAAATCTAATGATTTTGCTGAAGAATTAATTCTAGTAACAATTCTGTGTTCAATTTTATTTGTCAGAAGCATATTTTTAACAAAAGATTCTTCCTGCTCATCTCCAACTATGATTATTGATTTACTTTGCTCGTTAGAAAATTTCCAGCCATGTCCAAAAATTCGATTAAAAATAAATCTTCCAATAAAGACATAGGCCAGCACCCATAAAAATATTAAACCTAATAAAAGCCTTGAAGATCTTAAACTTTCAGGCATCAAAGCATAGATACTCAAATTGATCATAAATCCAATAACCGTGCTAATCACAATATCTTGTATTCTATATTTTTTGTCATAAAGACCATTTAAATAGAAACTTATAATCCAAATCAAGGTATACAATATCATATTAATCCAAATAGCAAAGGATTGAAAATGATAAGGATTATTGTAAAAAAATACTGAAAATACATTTTTGATAAAATAGGATCCCAATAAAATAATCATAGCATCAAAAATTATGACAACAGATCTGTTTAGAAAGTTGCGTATAAAACTAATAACTCCCTTAAACAATATAACTATTTTTAAAAGAAACAAATAAATGCCTGAATTGGACTGATGGTATTTGTTCGTAAAGATCAACATTGCGTTATAAAATGCAGACCAATAGTTTAGGCTTGATTTTTTGGTACTTTCGCCTTTAAAGTGAATTATTTGAGTTTCTGCCAAGTAATGCAATTCATATCCAAGTAAATTCACACTATGGGATAAATCAATGTCTTCACCATACATAAAATAGGATTCATCCAGTCCATTTAATTGTTCAAGGATCTTTTTTCTCGTAAAAAAGAAAGCGCCAGTTAAAATTTCAACCCTATGGTTATGAGTATAATCAAGGTGACCTAAATAATAACCATTGAATAATTTAGAATGTGGAAATAATTTATACAATCCACTCATCTTGCAGAATGAAACCCAAGTTGTAGGAAAGCCTCTTTTGGATTCAGGCAGAATATTACCTGAACCATCGAGCATTTTTACACCAAGCGCGCCTACCTTAGGATTAGATCTCATAAATTCAATACACTTTTGGAAACAATCTTCTTGAACTAATGTATCTGGATTAAGTAATAATACAAACTCACCTTTAGCTATTTTTATTCCGATATTATTTGCCTTGGCAAAACCATAATTTTCTTTGTTGCGGATAAGTATTACTTCAGGAAACAATTTATTAACCATTTCACAAGACTGATCGATGGAATTATTATCCACAACAATAATTTCAGCCTGTAGACCTGTGATCGCCTTTAGTGATGTAGAAATAGCTTGTTCTAGAAAATGACAAACATTATAATTTACAATTATGACCGATAGGTCCATTGAATTTAATTAGATTGATATTGGTATGGTTTTCTTTCTGCAATCGATCTTGCTAAGGTGAATTCATCGGCATATTCAAGATCTGAACCAAATGAAATTCCTCTGGCAATCATACTAATTTTAACTGCATCAGAATTTATTTGTTTTGTAATATAATATACCGTTGTATCCCCTTCAATACTTGGTCTAATAGCCATTATAAGCTCTTTAATGGTTTGTTTTTTTATTTTTTCAACTAAGGGATAAATATTTAATTTGTCAGGTCCTATTCCATCTACTGGCGAGATTAGACCATTGAGCACATGATAGACTCCTTTAAAATGATGTGTTTCTTCAATAGCCATAAGGTCTCTAATACTTTCTACAACACAGATAACGGATGAATCGCGTGCTGGATTATTACAGATCTCACATATTTCTTCATCTGAATATGAAAAGCATATTTTACAGGTTTTGAGTTTATCTGCAAGTATAGAAAGTGCTTCAGAGAAATTTATTGTTTTATTTTGTTCACTCTGTGCTAAATGAAGAACAATTCTTAGAGCCGATTTTCTTCCAATTCCAGGAAGTGAACTGAAAACATCAACTGCATTTTGTAGAATTTTTGAAGTATATTTCATAAGCTAATTATGAGGAGAATGAGATTTTTGAAACGGCTTTTTTAGAAAATTCACTTAATATTAATTCACCAGATATCCCTGCTCTTTCTTTGAGTAACATTGGCCAATGATCAGTTCCCTCCCAAAATATATTTTTCAACTGCTTTAATGCTTCGGGATTAGAATTGAGAAGAATTTGTGTAAAATGCTGTATATAATCATCTAATTGCTCTGTGGATTCAAAAACCTCTTGGAATAATCCTTTTTCTTTCGCCCATTGTGCGGTCTGCCATTCAGTTGCATTTAATGCCATTTGTGAAAAAGCGGCTAATCCTATTTTTCTTTCAACTACTGGACCAATTACAAAAGGACCAATTCCTATAGCTAATTCACTTAATCGAATAGAAGCATAAATACTTGCCAAGGAATAATCACATGCTGCGGCAATTCCCACTCCTCCTCCAACTGCATTACCATGAATTCGACCAATAACAATTTTCTTACAATCTCGAATAGTTAAAATAACTTTCGAAAATCCTGAAAAAAAATCCAATCCTTCTTCTTTATTGCTTATACCTGACAATTCTACAAAACTTGCACCTGCGCAAAATGTTTTTTCTCCTGAACTTTTTAAAAGTATTAATTGAATGTTATCGTCAGATCCTGCATTTGAAATTTCTTCTGCTAATTTATTTAAAATTATAGAAGGTAATGAATTGCTTTTTTCAGTATAAAATTCAATGACTGCAAGCCGTCCATTGTCTATTCTATTTACGTATTGATTCATATTTTATAAAATCTTCTATTGTTTTCCCCAACTCAAATAATCTCCATTTGGAATCACCCATTCTTCTGGCATCTCTTTTAAAGGAATACATTCCTTGTACATGGTTAACGAATCTTTGGTCAATTGTTGATATAATGCTGTTCCTTTGGATTTCCAATTAATCATTTCATCTGTGACTTCCTTAATAATTTTAGCAGGATTTCCTACCACTAAACTTCTTGAAGGTATTTCCGTTTTCTCTTTAATAAAACTCATGGCTCCGACAATACATTCGACACCCAGTATAACATGATCCATAATAACACTGTTCATTCCAATTAGGCAATTCCTCTGAATCTCTGCACCATGAATGATAGCCCCGTGCCCAACATGTA
>JBDSHL010000302.1:0-15860 GCA_039918515.1 Saprospiraceae bacterium
ATCCAATCCAGACAGGCTAATCTAAGATTTTCAAGCAGGTAAAAATCCTCTAATGAACTCACCATTGGTTTGATGTTGTCCTTGGTATTTCTTTTGTATTCATGATCAAATTCGTATTCTTCTTTCAATACAAAATACTTTTCAAGTGATGGATCAACGATTGAAACTTTGGATTGCAGGGAATAAGAAACATTAATTTTATTAAAAGTCTGTCTGAAATTATGTTTTAGTTTTTTCTTTCTAAGGACTTGAAGCAGAGTTTTATTCAAGAGGGTTTTATTAGTCTTCAAATGATTAAGTACAAGAAACTCTTCAAGTAATTTTTTAAACCGGGCAATGGTATGCCTAAGCTTTAAATCGTTGAATTCCTTTCCTGGGTAGAGTTGTTTGAAAATTTCGAACTTATCATAATTGATATTATTGCTAAAATTAATATGTTTGTGTAGGATTTTCGCAAATTGAATATAAATAGGGTCTCTATTATTAAAATCTGCGGACAGAAATTTGAGAAAACTTCCCAATTCTCGTTTATTTAGGCTTTTTAATGCAGAATTAATATAACTTATTTTCATTTACTTTCGGACAATTTAATCATAAAATATTGGTTATCAATTAATTAAAAATAAATTGTTGTGACAAAATTAAATTATTGTATCAACATTTTACTAATTGCATTCTTATTTTTGTACTGATTTAAATGCTTAGCATATGTGCAGAAATTATTCCAAAAGCTTTTTAAGAAGAACATTACTTGCAATAGTTTTCTTTAATATTGTTTTTATTAACCTTTTGAGTGCAACTCAAATTAAGAATTCTAATCAATTTTTAATTAGAGACAAGAATAATCATGCAAACTTAGGACAATATAACAACATTGATGGACTAGAGGTAGGCTTCGAATGTACTTCAGAACAAGTAAGATTTTGTATCTGGAATCCTACGAAATTGCGCATTGGTGAGTTTGAATTAAGTATCATTGAAGATGATGTAATTCTTTTCATAAAGAAGTATACTCTGAACCCAAGGGACACTATCAATTTAAACTTTCCGGATAATGGCAATGTCTATAAAGTGAAAATAGTATTATTGAACATCCTTCCATCTCTGGCTCCTTTGGTTAAGACATTTAATTCTTGTAAAGAAAACAATGTCATCTTCTTAAAAAGGAATGTTGCCAATACTATGGAAGAGGAGCATTCTGAAGAAATCAAATCAGTTCCAAATAATGAACAAGATAAGGAAAAGCCTGTAAATGCTTTCAATGCAAAAAGCTTTAATGTAGCGAGAGTCAATGTAGTAGGAAATGAATTGACTGTAGCAACAAGGTCAATCGAAGATGATGTTACGGTATTATGGTCTGTTTTTGACCTTAGTGGAAGGATATTAAAACAAGGTAAAGTAAGTTTAAATTTAGGAGATAATATACTGAATATGAATCTAAAAGATATAACAACAGGATTCTACATTCTTGTAATTCAAAGTAATTTAGAATCTTATAAGACAAATTTCAAGATAATAAATTAGTTACACTGTGTTAAGTCTTAGACATTCTTTTGATTGAGATTATTACGCCTAACTTAACTATAACATAATTTATTAGCACTGAAATCATAAGTTAGAATGTTTCATATGATCAAGAATATGGAACATCTAACTTTTTTTCAAGTCAATTTTTATCTAAAAACAATTCAATCTACATTTAAATGAGCTTTAAATGATAAATTAACTTAAGTAGCGCAAATATAGTAACATCTAAATACAATGCTAAATTTTATGCATAAAATTTAATATTTTTTTTCATCATGTGAATTGTTTGTTTTTAAGAAATAACATTAATATATTATAAGTGCTTGAACCACAATAATTTATAAATTTTAAACAAGAAGAGCCAATCATTGAGTTTCATAAGCTTGAGATGAATTTAGATCTTAAGAACTTAAATCTAGAGGTTAAGAAACCCAATACTCAAAGTACAAATTCAGTAAAATTTTTACCTTATAATGAAATGACATATGTCAATGTATTATATTTATTTAGAAAGTAAAGATAGTGTCACTGATTATTATGCTCTGATGCATTAAAATTAAGTTAGTGCTTCATATGAAGTTATGGCATTATTGGCCCAACTCATAGGCGCTATGCCAAAAATTCAAATATTGTTAATAATGCAACTTTAGCTTTAAGTGTCAATCGCTTTATTACCTTGTAAGATTAATTTAAATTCATTAATAATTTCCTTCTTATTATATGTTTGAATAAATTCTTTAAATTTTTCAACATTGTTTGCACCTTGATAATTTTCTAATAAGTAATTAATATTATTTTTTCTTTTAAAATAATCACAAATAGAACTAGTTTTATTTGTTTTTAAATTATGGATATAAATATTGCAAGTTAATTTATCAGAATTAATTATTAATTCTTTCAACTGTATTTCTATCTCGAATTCAATTTTTGAATCTATTAATAAGAAATAATATTTTTCTCCATAGTAAATACTATATAAAAATTTTAATCCAAAAAAAATAGATTCTGAATTATTGCATTCTAATTTTAGAAAATCTTGAATTTCAAATCTAAGCATTTCAGTTTAATTCAAGAATTTAAATTAAAGTTATTTTTCATTTGTCGAGATTTTAAATTATTTGTAACCATCCCAAATACTAACCTCCCATTCTAGACCAAGAAGTATATTTTTAAGTTTTGTTTCGCACAATTCAAAAGAAATAAGTATAAAATTTTTAAATTTTTCTTGAAAATTAGTCCCCAAATAGTCATTTAAATTTTCAGAAAGGCTTCTTGCCTTTATCATTGATAAGCTTGTAATATCATATTCAACTGAAATTTCAGTATTTTGGATTTTAGCATAACAATTATATGAATTATCAAAATTTCTTTTATCAATTTTAAAAATAAGCATTCTATCAAGGGAATTACTTAAAAGAAGAAATAAATTTGATTCGCCATCTGATATTGGAGGCAATAACTTAAAATTATTTTTATAAAATATATTGCTATTCACTAATTCTTCTATAATTTCTTTAAAGTTCGACATTTTTAATAATTTATTTCCAACTAAATTTAAATAATTTCATTGAATGTATTTGTATTTGAGGTCAGATTTAAGTATCTAATATTTGCTTTCAAGGATGATATCTTTTAACCAATGTAATTTTCCTAATGTAAGGAAGAATTTTCATTGGCAAACTGGCCTGTAGAAAAGAGTAGCATTAAAAATAAAGGTAAACATATTATATGAACAATCCTCAGAATTTTATAAGTCAAGATTTCAACTATTATTCAATTGTGAAGATACTTAAAATTTCATTGATTATTAGATTTGTGTATAGCTATTTAACTTTTAATATTTCGGCATTAGATTTTTATGAACAAAAGTCTTTGAAAATACTGAGTTTTTCTATAAGCCAATCAAAGTCCTATGACTTTACGCTGGCTATATTTAAGTCCAATTTGTTTTACAAGAAAATTGAAGAATTCATGTCTAAGATTAATATATGTTTACTTTGATTAAGAACAATAAGTTGTTTTGGTGGAATTATATCCGAAGAGGCGATATAGGCTAGGAATACTCAAGCAATTCGAATAATTGCAGGAATCGACTATTTTTGCGCCCAATATTGCTATGACAAACTTATTATTTTAACTTTATATGAAATATGATTCTCTTGTACAAACCATCGGCAATACTCCTATGGTTCGCCTAAATAAGATGTTCAAGGATCTCCCATGCTCTGTATATGCTAAGCTGGAATCCTTTAATCCGGGACACTCAAATAAAGATCGAATCGCTTTATTTATGATAGAAAAAGCTGAGAAGAGTGGCTTGATACATCCCGGAGATACTTTAGTAGAAGCGACTTCTGGAAATACTGGATTCAGCCTAGCTATGATTTCTTTAATTAAAGGTTACAAATGTATTCTTACCGTAACAGACAAAATAGCAGATGAAAAAGTCGATATGATTAAATCACTTGGAGCGGAAGTAATAAAATGTCCTAAAAATGCCAAACCTACTGATCCTGAATCCTATTATAAGGTAGCCGAGAAAATTGCCAGAGAAACTCCACATTGTTATTACCTTAATCAGAATTTTGATAGTGCGAATATGGAAGCACATTATGAGGGCACAGGGCGAGAAATATGGAAGGATAGTGAAGGAAAAGTTACTTTTGTGATTGGAGCAACAAGTACAGGTGGGACTTTAAGCGGAGTTGGAAAATTTTGTAAAGAGCATAACCCTTTGGTCAATGTTATTGGAATTGATTCTTTTGGCTCAGTATTAAAGAAATTCAAGGAAACCCATATATATGATTTGAAAGATATAAAAAGTTCACGTATTGATGGGGTTGGTAAAAATATCATTCCTGGAAGTATCGACTTTGATGTAATTGATGAATTTGTTACAGTGTCAGATAAGGATGCAGCTCTTAGAACTATTGAAGTATGTCAATCAGAAGGAATTATGGCAGGTTATTCAAGTGGCGCAATCATAGAAGGTATGTTTCAAATCAAAGATCGATTTACATTAAATGATTTTGTCGTCTTAATATTTCCGGATCATGGATACAAGTATTTAGGGACTGTATATAATGAAAAATGGAGGTCAGAACAATTTTTTTCTCAGGACAGTATATAATTTATTAAAAAAGTATGGATTTATTTAAAAAAATCGCACAGAATATGGGACCTCTTGGCCAATATGCCGAAGCTTCAGACGGATATTTTGCTTTTCCTCTTCTTGAAGGGCCAATCTCTAATCGAATGTATTTTCAAGGTCAGGAAATGATTATATGGAGCTTAAATAATTATTTGGATCTTGCCAATCATCCAGAAGTAAGATTAGCCGATACTAAGGCAACCGAAGAATATGGATTGGCTTATCCAATGGGAGCTCGAATGATGAGTGGTGATACCAAATATCACATTCAACTGGAATCTGAATTGGCGAAATTTGTACAGAAGGAAGCAGGGTACCTTTTAAATTATGGTTATCAAGGTATACAATCCATTATTGACGCTCTTTTAGATCGACGCGATGTGGTTGTTTATGATAATGAAAGTCATGCTAGCATTGTTGATGGGGTTCGTTTACATTTGGGCAAACGATTTGCTTTTAATCACAATGATATGGCCAGTCTAGAGAAAAATCTTGAGCGTGCTGTTAAATTGGTTAACGTATCTGGTGGTTCAATTTTAGTTATAAGCGAAGGAGTTTTTGGAATGCGCGGAGACCAAGGTAAATTGAAAGAAATTATAGCTTTGAAAAATAAATTTCCATTTAGATTATTGGTTGATGATGCCCATGGATTTGGAACTTTGGGTAAAAAAGGTATTGGCGCAGGAGAATACCAAGGTGTACAAGAAGGCATAGATTTGTATTTTTCAACATTTGCTAAATCAATGGCTAGTATAGGAGCTTTTATCGCTTCTGACAAAAAAGTCATTCAATATTTGAAATACAATATGAGATCACAGATCTATGCAAAATCGTTGCCTATGCCCATCGTTATTGGGAATTTAAAGCGTTTGGAATTATTGCGCAATAGTCCAGATTTGAAGTCAAAACTTTGGGAGAATGTCAATATCCTTCAACAAGGATTGCGTGACAGAGGATTTGAAATAGGAAATACAAATAGTTGCGTTACTCCAATTTACCTTCAGGGATCAGTTGAAGAAGCTACACAGATTGTTATGGATCTGCGACTTAATTACAAGGTGTTTTGCTCCTTAGTCATCTATCCTGTTATTCCAAAAGGAATGATTATTCTGAGAATTATTCCAACTGCAGCTCATACTATGGAAGATATTGAAATTAGTATAAAGGCTTGGACTGAAGTCAGACGAAAATTAATAAATGGAGAATATAAATCAGAGTTTGCGAAGCAATCTAAGGTTCTCAATATTCATTAATGTAGGATGCTTAATTATTACCATCAAAAAATAATCTGGATTACAGGTGCTTCTTCTGGTATTGGACAAGCTCTGGCTGTTGAAGCAAATGTAAGAGGAGCAACGATTATTCTGTCAGGAAGAAATGAAATAAAACTTGCTGAAACTCAAGATAAATTAAAGTATCCTATGGAATCAATTATTCTTCCTATGGATATATGCGATGAACTGTCCATTCAGTTGGCTTTGTCGCAAGTTCAACAAAAAGTTAAAAAGATAGATATTTTAATTAATAATGCTGGTGTATCTCAAAGATCACTCATTCTTGATACAGATATAGAAGTGTATAGAAACCTAATGGAAGTAAATTATTTTGGAGTAATAAATCTAACAAAAAAAGTTTTACCCAGTATGATAAGCCATCATTCTGGACAAATTGTAGTGATGAGCAGTTTGGCAGGAAAATTTGGTGCACCATTGCGTTCAGGATATAGTGCTGCGAAACATGCATTGCACGGTTTTTTTGATTGCTTGCGAATAGAACATTTTAAAGATGGAATTAAAGTAAATCTCATATGCTCTGGATTTACAAAAACAAATATTGCCCTTAATGCCCTAAATGCCAAAGGTATAGCAAACCATAAAAACGATCGAGAAATTGATATGGGAATGGATCCAATCGATCTATCTAAAAAAATACTTGATGCCGTCGAAAATAATATTCATGAATCTTATTTTGGTGGTAAAGAGGTTTTATCTGTGTACTTAAAACGATTTTTTCCAAAAATATTATTTAAAATTCTTTCCAAACGCAATAGTTCCAATTAGTTACAACTATTTAATTTTTGAATCCTATGATTGATATAAAGAATGAATATTTAATTAGTGGTATCCAACAAATTGGATTAGGAAATTCAAACGTTTATGATACATGGGAATGGTATCGCCAACATCTTGGAATGGACATACCCGTATTCAATGAAGCTGCAGAAGCAAAATTAATGTTGCCTTATACTGGAAATCAGGTTCAAAGTAGACATGCTATCCTGGTCCTCAATTTTGGAGGTGGTGCAGGATTGGAATTTTGGCAATATACTTCTCGATTACCTAAACCTGCGCCATTTGAAATTCAGTACAGTGATTTGGGAATATTATGTCCTAAATTTAAGACACCCAATGTCCTAAAAGTATATGAATATTTTCAAAAAAATAATTTGGAAATTTTATCAACTCCGTCACTTGAGCCTTTTAATATACTTCATTTTTTTGCTAAGGATGGTTTTGGAAATCTAATTGAAATTACGGAAGGATTAGATTATTACGATCTAGGGAATGCTAGAAATGGTGGAATTATAGGAGCGACATTAGGGGTTGAGAATTTGGAAGAAAGCATAACATTGTTTCAGGAATTATTGAAATTTGATGTTGTCATTTCACGACAGACTGGAACTTTTACGGATATTGAAAACTTAGGAGATAAATCAAATATTTATGAACGTGTATTGTTAACTCACAAGGAGAAACACAAAGGGCCTTTTAGTCAATTGTTGGGTCAGAATTATATTGAATTAATTAATTGTCAAAACAAGACTGGAAGAAAAATATTTGAAAACAGGTATTGGGGTGATCTCGGATATATACACCTTTGTTTTGATATAATTGGAATGGAAGCCATAAAAGTTAAATGTAAGGATATGAATTACCCTTTCACCGTAGACAGTCAGAATACATTTGATATGGGTGAAGCTGCTGGCCATTTTAGTTATATTGAGACTAGGGAAGGAATATTGCTGGAATTCGTAGAAACACACAAAATTCCAATTATTAAAAAATTATCCTGGTATCTAAATCTTCTGAAACGAAATAGAGAAAAGCCATTGTCCAGATTGGTACTCAAAGGTCTTGAATTGAATAGAAAAAAAATAAAGGTGAATTAAAGGAATGATGAACTAGTTAAAGTAGTAAGTAATGTTAAAGTAGTGATAATGCCTAAATAACGTTGACCGTTTTTAGGTACATTTTACTTAAGTAGGAATTTATAAGCATTCATAATTCATAATTTATTGAAAACAATATTCAATTATTTACGTTCAAGCTTAACCACCGTTTCATATTCAAATTAAGTTTATTCATATTGTAATTCATCATTCATCATTCATAACTCAATACATTCGATCCACAAATCTACAAATTCATCAATTGATGATTTTGCATATATTGTAGCTTTAACACTGACTTTTTCTTTAATTTTATCGTCTATTTCAATAAAAATAAACAATAAAAATCGAGAACTTATATTGGAGCAAATTGAGGATTATTTATTTTTGATTTCTCTAATTGGAATTCTAGCAATTATTTTTTTTGTATTCATTATTTTTTGGAATAAATATTGAAACACTTACCACTTATTAATTTATCCTATTGGATATTGATTATTATTGCTAATACAATAGGAGAAACAGCGGGTGATTTAATTTCACAAACCTTTGAATTAGGTTATGGTGCAGGCACATTAGTGCTCTTCCTAATATTGACAATTCTAGTAATTATGTCAATTTATTCTAAGGTTCAAATACTTCTTTTATATTGGGCAATCATTATTTTAACCAGTACCACAGGCACAACCATTTCTGACTTTTTATCTAGAACTTTTTCTGTAGAATATTTAGGTGTGTCTCAAGAAATTGGCTATATATATGCCAGCATATTTTTATTTTTTGTATTAATTTTTACGTTAGGGTTTTGGAAATGGTATTCCAATGTGAGTACAACAGAAGCTGGATTAAGTAAATCGACAGAATTTTTATATTGGATGACCATTCTAACTTCAAGTACTTTGGGTACAGCTTTTGGGGATGTTTTAGGACATGATACTCCTTTAGGATTTGATGGAGGAACGCTTCTTTTGTTGGGATTTTTAGGAGTTCTTGTTATCATTGTATATTTAACCAATATATCTAGGGAAATCCTATATTGGTTTGCAATTATTATTATTCACCCGATAGGAGCAACAATGGGCGACTACTTTACCAAACCAGAAGGATTGGACCTCGGAAATGTGAATGCCACTTTGATTTTAGCTCTTTTGTTATGTTTAGTTATAGGAATTGAAAAACAAGCAAGGCAGGAATTATTAAAATAGAATTAAACATTTTAAACAATCTGATGGCACTAAAATCTATGAAATAGAGACATCATGGAAAGAAATGTTGTTTAATAAAGATGGCAATTTAATCTTAAATAATTCATTCAACTTTCAACTTTAGTCTATTAAATTGAATAAATACATCTTAAAGACACTTAAATGGTGAAGATATTCGTTTTGGATTAGATATTTTTCCTATATTCGGGTTTTAACTTTACAACAAAGGAATTTCATAATAAACCTTTAAAAATAGTCAGACTTAAACACTCTAAAAAAATGAAACCCTATATTACTACTACTCTAATGTTTTTCCTTTTTGCTTCCTTTCGCAATTTTAATCCAAACGTTCAAAATATAGTGAAGGTCGGTGACTTAAAGTTTATAATTTCTGGTCTAACTCCTGGGCATGGATGGGTAAGGGCAGTACTTTATAATAATTCAGATAAATTCTTAAGCCAGTTTGGATTCTGCTTTGCAGATAGTGCGTTGGTAAAAGAAGATGGAACCGCTACTGTTGTGATCCACAATCTTCCATATGGAAGGTATGCTGGCACCTTTTATCAGGACGAAAATCAAAACTTTGTTATCGATAGAAATTTAATTGGTATTCCCACTGAACCCTATGCTTTTACAAACTCAATCCGAGCCAAATGGAAGATACCAGATTATCAAAAAGTTACCTTCAATTTTCAGCAACCAAGCTTAAGTCAGGCCATTGTTTTGAATTATTGGTCTAACCAATAAATTTGTAATAATTTAGATTATACAATGATGTACCTTTGTCACATCTTGTCATAAGTGAACAAGTTTATGGAGTATTGACTTCGAAGCTGTACAATAAATATGATATAGCTTGAATTTTTGAACTTTCTTGAAGCTAATCTGGCTATATTTAAGCTAGAATCAAAAAATATTGGAACGAGTCAGATGCTACTACACTGATTTATAAGAATAATAAATATATTTTTTTTGTATATATTAAAATTACCTTATAGTTAGTATATATGATAGATAGAACTAGCTCTACTTTCGCACTTGTAGACGGAAGTCTGTCTATTGCTATTTAAATCATTATGGAAAAGATGAAGCAAGCCTCCACCTTGATTTAAATGCTTTAGAAATTGTAATTTAAAATTAAAAATAATTAAACCAAATCATGATGAAAAAGGTATCCAAAATTCTTAACCTCTTACTTTTAACTTGTGTAGCATCTGCGTCTTATGCTCAGGTTGCTACAGACTTATCAGGTTTTTCAGCACCAAACAATCCACAAGCTGCAGTAAAGTGCGATATTGCACTACCTAGCTGGGGATTCGCTGCTAATGGAAACTGGTTAGTATCTACTAGAAATGCAAATTTCGTAGGACCAGGAGCTTCAGTTGAATTATGCCAGGACTTTAATGTTCCTGCTCCAGGTGTTTCTGGTCAACAAATTGTTTCAATTGACTACATCGGTCAACAGGTATTCGGTGTAACTGATTTCTACGAATCAAGATTCTTTGATCAAGTGGGTACTTCACCAGGAGCTCAACTTTATGCTTCAACTACTATAGTATCAGCTGGTGGTTTGAGAACTCTTGAATTTACCAATGCATTTCGCCCAGCATTTGGAGTTACCTATTGGACTTCAGGTTGTGGAGTTAATCAACCTAACCAAAATTGTACTTGCAGATGGGAGTGGGATGGAACAGGTACTGGTTTCGGAACTGCTGCTCACGTAAGATACCAACCTGCTGGTGGTTGGGGTGGTGCTGCTTGTCCTTATTGGACTCCAAAGGCTAGTTGTGCATTCTTAGCTAATGCAGGTCCTCCTGAGCAAGCTCTTAGATTAAATATATGCCGTAATGCGCAATTAAGATTAGATCCAAATTCAGTTCCAACAATGACACAATGGGGATTATTCCTATTTGGATTAGTTCTTGTAACTTTAGGAATCGTTACAGTTTATAATATCAGCAGAAAAAAGGCAACTGCATAATAGTATGCAATTCCCTTTCGATAAGGCCTTGTTTGACAAAGCCTTTTGGGCAGCAATAATTTTAGCAATAATTGGATGGGTAATTATTTACCTGATATGGGGAGAGTATACAACTTCAGATATCATCGGAATGATTGTCGCAGTACCAATAATGGCATATCTTATTCAAACCCTTATGCTGTTTAACAAAAAGTAAACATAGTTTATAAAATATCAAAGAGCCAGATTAGTCTGGCTCTTTGTTTTTATATTAAATTTGCAGCTCTTACTAAATCAATCCAATAATGAAGCTTGCCCGACTAAACCTGTTTTTTATAAATGCCGCAGTCTTGGTCTCGCTTTTCTCTTGCACTAATGCTCCGAATAATTCAGGTTCATTGCGGAAAGAAGAAGGAGGTTTTGAGTTTCTTGATCCCAAATCCTTAGGTATTGATTTTCAAAACAACCTAAAGGAAGATCCCAATTTTAACTTTTTAACCTTCCATTATATCTACAATGGTGCTGGAATAGCTGCTGGTGACATCAACAATGATGGACTTACAGACCTGTATTTTACAGGTAATATGGTTCCGGATAAACTTTATCTCAATAAAGGAGACTTTAAATTCGAAGACATAAGTGACAAAGCAGGAATCAATAAAATGAATCATGGCTGGCATACTGGTGTTCTAATGGCAGATGTTAACGGTGACGGTTATCTGGATATTTATGTTTGTCGAGGCGCATCCCTAGAACCTGTTTCTGATCGAGCAAATTTACTTTTTATAAATCAAAAAGATGGAACCTTCTCTGAACTAGCACAACAATATGGAATAGCTGATACTTCTTTCTCGCTTATGGCGAATTTCTTCGATATGGATAATGACCATGACCTTGACTTAATAGTATCAGATAGACCGGATGTCTTTGGAATTAAAATTGATGGTGTGGTTAAAGGAAGGAAACAAGCACCTTATATAGCTCGATCTAAATTGTTTCGGAATAACGGGAATCTAACTTTTACAGATGTAACTAAAGAAATGGGATTTGGGGAAAGTTTTAGCTACGGCCTTGCAGTGACCACTTCAGATCTGAATGGTGATGGTTTTCAAGACATATACTTTGCCAATGATTTTAATGAGAATGATTATTGTTATCTCAATCAAGGTGGAAAGTCATTTAAAGAAAGCATAAGAGAAATAACTCACCATACATCTTTCTATTCCATGGGAACGGACATCATGGATATAAATGGAGATTGTCTGGAAGATATTATGACCGTTGAGATGTTGCCTGAAGATTATTGGAGAAATAAAGTTAGTATGGCACCCATGGTAAGAGGTGAAATCTTCGACCTTTTCTTCACTTCTGGAAATTCCAATTTGCAATATATGCAGAACGTAGTGAACATTAACCGAGGTAACGGATGGTTCTCTGATATTGCAGATCTGAGTGGAATGAAAAGTACGGACTGGAGTTGGGCCGTACTTGCTTCAGATTATGATAATGATGGAATGCGAGATGTATTCATTACCAACGGTTATAAACGTGACGTATTCGACAATGACGCCATCAAAAAAGCAGATTCGCAATTTAAAGATTACATTAAAAGCCATGATGCTTCAAAACCAGTTCCTGCAGATATGAATCTGCTAAAATATTATCCTACAGTTAAACTTGTTAATTATATCTATCATAATGATGGTAATTTTAAATTCACAAACAAAATTCAATCTTGGGGGCTAAATAAAGAAAGTTTGTCACAAGGAGCTGTAACTGCGGATTTAGATAATGATGGTGATCTGGATTTAGTCGTTAATAATCTAGATGAACCACCATTTATTCAAAGAAACAATTTCATAGGAAATAATTCAATAAGATTGAAATTAAAAGGCCCTGGACAAAACACTTTTGGATTAGGTGCCAAAGTATGTATTAAAGTAAAAGATCAATTGCAATTCGAACAGTTTAAAACAGTACGAGGATATGCGTCAAGTGTTGAACCTATAATGCATTTTGGAATTGGCAAAGAAATAGTCGCTGATGAAATCAAAGTAGATTGGAATGATGGTACTGAAACTATAACAAATAATATTGAAACTGGAAAAGTTATTGAAATAAGTTACAAAAACGCCACTCCAAAACCGGCACCACCGCCTATAGTCAAACCCTTATTCTCTGATGCTACTTCTTCTATAGTACCAGCATTTGTTCACAAAGAAAATGTATTTAATGATTTTCAGATTCAAGTCTTATTGCCCCATCGCTTATCTATGAATGGCCCCGCTTTGTGTGTAGGAGATGTTAATGGTGATGGATTAGAAGACTTTTTTGTGGGAGGTGCGAAAGATCAATCGGGTGCAATTTATATTCAGACAAAGGATGAAAAATTTATACTGCTAACTTCTCCTGTCCTTATTAAAGACAAATCACATGAAGACGTAGGAGCATTATTCTTTGATTGCGATGGAGATAAAGATTTAGACTTGTATGTGGTTAGTGGAGGAACAGAAGAGCCGGCAAATTATAGTTATTACAACAATAGACTTTATATAAATAACGGAAAAGGCATTTTTACAAAAGGTAATCTACCACCGATTGGAATCAGCGGTATGTGTGTAAAGACCATTGACTATGATTCTGATGGTGATTTAGATATATTTGTTGGTGGAAGAATTATTCCTAATTATTATCCATATCCTTCAAATAGTTTTCTATTGCGCAATGACAATGGGGTATTCAAGGATGTTACTGCAGAAGTAGCTCAAGTTTTAAATAAAATTGGATTGGTAACAGATGCTGTTGTCACAGATTTAAACAATGACAATAAACCAGATTTAATTCTTGTAGGTGAATGGATGCCGGTCACATTTCTAATTCAACAGAATGGGAAGTTTGTTAAAGATACCAGTACTTATAAGATCGATGGACCAAATATTGGATGGTGGAATAGAATTGTTGAAGCAGATATCAATGGTGATGGACAGAAGGATTATATTTTAGGAAATTTGGGATTAAATTATAAATTTCATGCAAGTGTGGAAAAGCCATTTGAAGTATTTGCCAATGATTTTGATGGGAACACAACTTATGATGTTTTTCTTGCCAAACATTTAAAAGACAAATTGGTGCCTATTCGAGGAAGACAATGCTCTTCAGAACAACTACCTAATATTATTGAGAAATTTCCTACTTTCAGAGATTTTGCCGAATCTGATATTACCCATATTCTAGGTGATAAATTAGATAAAGCAATAAATCTAAAGGCAAATAATTTTGCCAGTGTTACTATGATCAGAAAAGGAAATAATTTTCACCTTGAGAATTTGCCAATGGAAGCACAATTTGCACCCATCAAAGGAATTCTCTATAAAGATTTTAATCATGATGGAAAGACAGATTTATTCATAGCAGGAAATTGGTTCGCTTCTGAGTACGAAACCCCTGTGGCTGATAATTCTATCGGACTTTTAATGGAAGGAAATGATTCAACTAATTTTAAAACCATTCCAAGTGTGCAAAGTGGAATATTCTTGCCTCAAGACGTGAGAGATATTTGTCTAATAAAATTAGGAGAACAAGCGAGGACAGGAATACTAGTTGCAATTAATAACGGCACTTTGAAATTGTTAAAATAAATTATGGATTACATAAAAGACTTGATCAGAATATTGTTTTTATTGGTAGTCATTACGAGTTCTTGTAACAGAGAAGGTGATAAAGTTATGACGCCTACCGTTTTTTCAAATGGCTTATTAAAAGCAGCTTTTGATAGAGATTCAACTTATTTTATTGAACGTATTGAGGACGCTTCCAAACTCAGACAAACCCTTAAACTCTATAAGAACCTAAGATTGGGAATTCAAGAATATGAGAATCTTCTTATGTCTGATAACTCCCAGCACGAACGAATGAAAGATTCTGCATTGAGCATGTATCATAACTTAATTGATTCTATTGAGAAATATAAGATAGTCAGAATGAATTTTGATACGGTTGATTTTAACAATTATGTAAACAATTATAGACCCTATTATAAACTTGATGCTGATGGTTATATATACCAGAACAAGGATACATTCGTATTACTAATTAAAGATGCAATTCTCTTAACAGATGGCTGGAATTTAGGGTCCGTTAAGTTAATTAGACCGAAGCCAAATGAATTGTTGCTTCGTGTCGTGGATTCTCTAAAAGAAGCCTCTAAAAGAGACCCCAAGAATATAAGGACATTAGATTCCTTAAAGAGAATAAATTATAAAGTCTTAGAAAATCCTATGCTTGGCAAATAAACTTTCACCAATTACCAAGTTCCTCCTATCTTTCATAGGGGGTATGCTGGTATTTTATTTATTTTACTATTCCTCCATTTATGAAACTTATATTATGCCAGGGTTGCTTAATTTTCAAGCTCATCTTGCTTCAATAGTTCTAAGATTAATTGGAGAGAAAACCAATGTTGATGGAGATATTATTATTGGAGATATTTTCAAAGTAAGTATTAAAGGAGGATGTGATGGAATGGAAGCCACTGCTTTATATATTATTGCTGTTCTAGCAATTCCTTTAGTGAGTTTTAAAGAAAAGTTGCCGGCTTTGTATTATGGATTGCTGATTTTATTTGTCTTAAACATAATTAGAATAGCTTTGCTTTATTATGCAGGTTTATACTGGCCTAAAGCATTTGAATTTATGCATTTGCAAGGTGGCGTAATTATCTTCACTATGATTAGCATTATTATGTGGCTCATTTGGGTAAATAGAATATTGTTAAAAAAACAGAATAAAACAATTATATGAAGTTCATTGTACGTTTTACAATAATCTTCATAATTACTTATGCTATAT
>JBDSHL010000303.1:0-5273 GCA_039918515.1 Saprospiraceae bacterium
TTAAGAAAGGGGAGTTGCTTGCTATTATTAGTGATCCCTTTGCCCAAAAAGAGACGAAAATGTATGCCTCAAAAGATGCATTTATTATTGGTCATAATAATGCACCGGTTGTTAACCAAGGTGATGGAATGTTTCATTTCGCCCTTTTATAAAAGTGTTTATGAAAGGATTAATATTTGTATGGCTTTTTCTCTTTTTCTCTTTGCTAAATGCACAAAACACATATAAAAAGTCATTGTGTCTAGCTGCGATTAACAGATTTGTAAATGATTCAGATTTGATAGGATCAAGCATAAGTTTTTCCCTGATAAATGCAACAAATGGGGATGAAGTGGCCTCTTTAGATAAAGATCGAAATTTGATTCCAGCTTCTACATTAAAAATTATTACTTGTGCTACTGCACTCATGACAGCAGGTGAATCTTATCAATTTAATACTTTATTTGAATTTAAAGGATCGATCCTACAAGATAGTATTTTCAGAGGTAATTTATATATTAATGGAATGGGTGATCCAAGTTTTGGATCAGGTAAGATGATAGAGTCGAGGACAGTTTCCCAAATTGCGGATACCCTAGCTAGCCTGTTATTCAATGAATGTATCCGTGAATTTCAAGGTAATATTATCATTAACAGTGATTATATAAAAGACATTCCTGAGAATCCTGAATGGTTATACTATGATCTTGCGAATTATTATGGTGCTGGTGTTTTTGGATTTAATGTATTGGAAAATTCAGCAAACATCACACTTGAAAAAAAACTGGAAAATTCAAGTTATCAAATCACCAGAGTTTATCCTTCAGAAATTAGTGATATTTTTCAAAACAATCTTAAATTCGTTGAATATAATCTAACAGAAGATGATGATTTGTTTTTCTTGGGTTCTTCTCAATGTAATCAACTTACTTTAAATGGACTTGTCAATTCAAGGAATCCGAATAGTTATACTTTAAAATCTTCTATTCCTTATCCTGCGTTAGCTTATCAATTAATATTAGAGAATCAATTAAGACTCCGGGGAATCCGAATGGTGAAACCAAACTCAAGTTCAATGAACTTATATCCGTATTTTACTTATAATAATAATTCACCTAACCTAAGATCATTAGTACAATATACTTTAAAGAATAGTGTAAATTTATATTGTGAAAGTTTTGTACATCTAATAGGTGATGTGTGGTTTAAAAATACGAATAGGAATAATTCACTTCGATCAATAGAAAAATTTTGGGAGGCGAAGTTAAACTCTGAAAATGCTTTAAGATTGGTTGACGGATCAGGATTATCCAGAAAAAATAGCCTAAATGCAGAAACTTTATGTGGAATACTTCGCTCCATTTATGCTGACAATTCTCCACGAAATTTCTATGAACTACTCAACAATATAAAGGAAGAAGGGGTTCTATCAGAAATCCTTTCAAAAGAAAAATCATTAGTTGGTGAATTTAGATTAAAAAGTGGAAGTATGGAAGGTGTAAGGACATATGCTGGATATATTTTATACAATCATAATCCAAGATATATTATAAGCTTACTAATTAATGGATATCATTGTAATTCAAAAATCGTTTCTGCTGCGATAGCAAAATTATTAATAGAAATTGATCGCAATTTAAAACCGACTTAGTGTTATGAATAGATTCATTACCTTTTTATGTATTATTATTATTTGGACTTGTAAGGAGAAAGCGACACTTCCGTTCTCAAGCCATACCGCTTCAGATTCAATAATTAATTCTACAATTAAAGAAGAGAAAATTATGGATGATGATTCCAATCTTCATGACAGAACCATTTGGCAAAGACCGTATGAGATAATAAGTATGCTGGGTCCACTTGAAGATAAAATAATTGCAGATATTGGAGCTGGATCAGGATATTTTTCATTCAAGTTTATTCATACTGCAAAGAAAGTAATTGCCATTGATATTGACAAGGAATTAATTGATTTAATGAATGAAGAGAAAAACTATTATAAAGAAGAAATTAATTCTAAATTTGAAGCTAGACTTGCAAAGCCTTATGACCCTATGCTTAATAAAGATGAGGTAGATGTAGTCTTCCTTTCAAATACCTATTGTTATTTGACAAATCGAGTCAGTTATTTAAGTAACCTTAAAAAATGTTTTAAGCCTAAAGGACGAATTATGATTGTAGACTTTAAAAAGAAAATAACACCCATTGGTCCAAATTTGAATATAAGATTAGCTCAAGGCGAAGTTGAAAAAGAATTAATTGATGCTGGATATAGAATTGAAATATCAGACGATAGTAAATTAGAATATCAGTATATCATTATTGCCTCGCCAATAGATTAGTGGATCTTACAGAAATTATACTTCAATTTATTTATCATCTATTATTTATCAATTATGATTAGGACTCTATTTCCAGAATAGTTAGCATGCAATTCTAATCCCCATTAGAGCTTTCTAGAAAATTACTTTTAGTTGACGAGATTTGGGATTAAAGTAAATAAAATATAAGTGATGAATAGTACCAAAAAGAGTTATAAAATAGTTCAATAAAAAAAGGTCTCCCTAGAGAGAGACCCTTATTATTTAATTACTGAATGAAATTATTAAAGCTTAATAAATTTCTTAGTTCTAGTACCTACTTTAGTTGACACGCGCACGAAATAATTTCCTGAACTAAGGTCATTTACGGGCAAGTTCAATGTATTGTTTTTCACATTTTTGAAACTTTGGAAATCTAATACTTTTCCAGTAAGATCAAAAATAGTGATGTTAGCATTGGTTTCTTTTCCAAAATTCAAAGAAATACTAAGTGTATTGTTCTGAATAGGATTTGGCTGAACGATTAATACAGATTCTGGCAATGGAACATCATCGTTCTTGGTTATTACATCTAACTCAACCCTTAATAATGGAGATTCTCCATCAGGCCATGTCTCGAACCAATTACCATCATTATCAATAACTGGAATGGCATAAGGATGACCATCATAGTCTTTCTCATTACTACATAAATGATATCTCCAGTATTCTGAGCTATCCTGATTGGCTTCTGGTGGATGTGTACACATTATAAAATATCTTGTATTTTTACTTAAATACAATTTTTCGTTAGTAAGATTTAGCAAATCTAATTTGTAAGTGCCAAAAGTACTCTGAACTTTAGCTTTTAATTCCTGATCTGAAAGTATTATTAGAGATGGACTATTTACACCATGTAGTATATCAAAATTAGAAAAATCATCTGCTACTTCAGATTTTATTTCAGCAACGTTAATTCTTACGGTATAATCTTTATTTGCCGACAATGGTCCTGCAATCATCCCAGCTTCTACTCTTGAAGCAAAAAATTTATCATTTACATTCCAGCAATCAGAAGTGCGGAATTGATTACAAACAGTGTAAGGCGTTCCACCATTAGCGCGATTGCCAATTCTAGCTCTTGGTTCTCTTGCAAAAATATTACTTGTAACTTCGAATGAATCTAACTTTACATTGTCGATTGCATTATAATCTGTATTGTTATAAGTTAAACTTGTTCTTAAATAATATTTGCCAATTGACAAACCAGTTGGATTAAATCCTATGGGTGTTTCAACATCAATATTATCATCCGTTGGTTTAAGATTATTAACCAAATATATGCTATCTGCAAAAATTCTAGTGGTTCGGTTAGAACTAAAAATTTCTGATTTAAATAAAACTCCTGATTGAGGTTCAGCACCCAAATTGCTAATTTTTGCTTTGAAAATGAAATGGTCCCTACAGATTTGTGATAATGGCTGAGCATAGCTGTAAGGAGAATAGAACACTTTAGTAAGTGCAAGGTCATTATCAGGTAAAGATAATAAGGTGACATCATCGATTATCCAGAAATAATAATCACCACTAAAAGTAAATCTGAAATTAATACTTTTCTGATTGGCAGCGGTTGCAGAAATATCAATAATCTGCCTGTTGCTTCTTGAAGTACCAGTCCCTGGCCTGATGTTCCCATTAATTGGATAAGATGTCCAGTTGGCACCTCCATCATTACTCACTTGAAGTTCGCAAGAAGATAGATAATTCTGATAATATTGATAAAATGATACAGTAACAGTAGGAAAAGTACTACAATCAATATTTGGGCTAGTTAAAGTTCCACTATGGGGTGAAGGTGAAGATCCGTTTCCTTCGTTACCGAGAATTCCTCCATTATCTAGAAAATCTGAGTCAAAAATCATAGCTCCATTAGCCTTAGATGGTGAATTAATCGAGCCCGCTTGATCAGAATATGCTCCTTTGGAACTTGAATTGCTTGTATAATTCCATATGCTATTGGCTGTTAGGGCAGGGTTACTTGAGCTTAAACCTGTAGTTGTCCAAGACCCTAAACCTCCTGAGAATGTTGAATTTGGATCATTTGGTCCACCCCAAAGTAAGGTTTGGCTATAAGTCAAGCTATAGAAGGCAAAGCATAAGGCAAGTGTAAATAATTGTTTCATTTAGATAGTTATAAATTTATTAATGGCGCTAAGTTACAAAATTTTGGTTGTTTTCAATTTGAATAATATATATTAATATGCAACTATTACATTAATTTTAACATATTTATTATTATTTTAATGTATTATCTTAGAATATTAAGAACGATTTCAATTATAAATGAGTTCAAAAATGTCCTCTTTAATTGTAACCAAGAATTATACTCGTACTGAATCGATCCAAAAATGGCAGAAAAATATTGGATTATACCAATGTGAAATTATAGTTAGTCCAATGCTTTTCGGTATAATACCGATAGAATATGAAATTTAAACTATTTATTGGACTATTCTATAATTCTCGTCGGTATTATATATCAAACAATACAGCCTAAAAAAAGCTTAATATCAGAAGATATAAAGTAGGCTATTCTAAAAATCAATTGTATTGGATAGAATGAGATAATAATTTGAAGTCATACTTATTCTTAAAATCATCCAACTTACATTTTAAATAAAATATTATTGTAAAAAAAAATAGTAGTTATGTAATTATGTTCTTGTCCATACCCTTTATTTTATGTTGAGCACTATTTTATTTTAAATCTATCAATTCTATTCTTAATTACCTTTTTATTATTCAATAGTAATATTTATTAATTTAGAATCCATATGCAAGTAAATAAAATGTCTATTCAACAATTAATTTTCGTGTGATTGATTTCTGATCGTATATTAACTGTACAAAATACATCCCAGATTCTAAATGATCAATTCTTATTTTATCTTTAAATTGTTGATCGCGTTTTTGGAGTCGTTTTTAAAAAATAAA
>JBDSHL010000304.1:0-1715 GCA_039918515.1 Saprospiraceae bacterium
TATTCAAATATAGATAAAACGCCTAAAACCTTATGTGATTCTTGTTCCAAAGCCTCTACTGCATCTAGAGAGCTTCCACCTGTTGAGATAAGATCTTCAATAACCAACACCGTAGAGCATTCAGATAATCTTCCTTCAATGAGATTCTTTAACCCATGATCTTTCGGCTTGCTTCTTACGTAACAATAAGGCAAATCAAGAGATTCTGCTACATAAGCGCCCCAGGCAATTCCAGCTGTGGCAACTCCCGCAATTCCAGTCAGATTTGTGTAAAGAGAAGCTTCTTGAGTCAAGGCTTTTATAATGATTTTTCTAACTTCAGGATAGGAGAGAATGAGACGATTATCGCAATAGATTGGAGACCTTAAACCGCTTGACCAAGTAAATGGATTTGTTGCATCTAATTTAATTGCGTTTATTTGCAGCAATCTATCAGCTATATGATTTGCGAGATTCATTAATTTAATATGTCGAAGTATAATCAAAGATATAAAATATATGTAAATGATAAGCAATTGATTCTTATTGCGGAAGAAGAACTTGGTAGTCTACTACTTGATAATCAGGTTCTTGTACTTCCATATAAGGGTCAACAAAAATCTCTTTTTCAATATTTAGATACCCTTGAGAACTCAAGTCGATTCTCTTCCATAGTGCTCTATGCAGCGGATGTTAAAGATCTCTTTATGGATCTTAAATCGTTGTTGGATTATATTCAGGCTGCTGGAGGGGTCATTGAGAATGCAAATAATGAAATTCTTATGATATTTAGGAGGGGAATGTGGGATTTGCCTAAAGGCAAGCTAGACAAAGAAGAGCGTTATGAAGATGCTGCCATTCGTGAATGTACTGAAGAAGTGGGATTAAGGAGTCTAAATTTGATTTCAAAAATTGGCCATTCCTTTCATTTTTATCGCGATAAGAAAAACCTTCGATGTCTTAAGAAAACAAAGTGGTATCATATTAAGAATGAAGTTGAAGAAATTGTGATTCCACAGAAAGAAGAAGACATTGAAATAGCCCAATGGATGAATCCTAAAGATGCTTTACTTTTAATTCCAATTCACGAAAATATTAAGCATGTGCTTACCGAATTTCTAGTCCTTCAAAATCAAATTCCAGCTTTATGAGACTTTTTGCATTTGAGAAGTATGAAGGGGCAGGGAATGACTTTATAATTCTTGATTTCATGCAAGGTGAATTTCTCGATTTAACGGATCAACTTTTTATAGAAAAATTATGTAACCGACATTTTGGAATAGGTGCAGATGGAGTTATTGCGCTTTGTCCTGAAGACAGTTATGATTTTAGGATGAAGTATTTGAATTCTGACGGAAGGTTTTCGACTTTTTGTGGAAATGGTAGTCGTTGCATTTCGCTTTATGCTTACTATAAATGGAAGAAAAAAACTTTTGATTTTGTCGCTGCTGATGGACATCATCATTCAGAAATCTTAGATGGAAATCGCATTAAAGTTAAGATGAAAGATATCGAGGGATTAGAGAAAAGTTCACACGAATCTTTAATTCAATCTGGTTCACCACATCTCATTATAGAAGTAGATGACGCATTCAATTACCATGTTGTTGAGGAAGGAAGAAGAATTAGAAATGATTTTTCAATAGAAGGGGCGAATGTGAATTTTATTGAAATCATTAATCCTCTACAATTGAAGATAGCGACATATGAAAGGGGAGTGGAAGATGAAACATTGG
>JBDSHL010000305.1:0-4312 GCA_039918515.1 Saprospiraceae bacterium
TTACATTTGGATCCTTGGCTACAACTTGCTTCACTATGAGCAAATGCTCTACATCCGTTAGCATCATCAATAAAGGCATCAATTTCTTGTCCTGGTGTAAAAAAATCATTAGGACTTGGGCCTGTATAAACAAATGTTGATTTACCTCCTTGTACAGAATAAGAACTTACCCGAGATAGTACACCATTTAAGCATTCAGTATTAAGACTCAAACGCATTTTTTGAAAAACTTCGGTTTTACTTGTTTCATCAATTCTAACACATAACTTTCCTTCACCCGGCTTTAGAGGATAACTCGCAGCAATGATTTGCAAATAATAGGTTTTGCCTGCTGTCAAACCAATTACAGTTACATATCCACTGCAAGGATCTGATTCCTGACCACAACTTATCTCATTCAATATATTGCAAGGACCCTCATATACAGCCCAATTATAAATAAAGCCTGCATCAATTCTTAAAGCAACTTGCTTCTCAGCAGTAGCTACAAAACTATACCACACATCTGGAGCGTTATAGACTACACAAGATGGTTTTTTGGTAGATATATTATCGTTTAGGAATTGTATTTCATTGCATTGAGTATTCAATAGAGTTATCGTTGCTGTTGCACATAAATCATTGACAGGTTTAGTTGCAATTTTATCTTTTACTTCAAGACATAAGTCACCTTCTAGAGTAGAAAAATATCCACTGACTTGCACAAAATATTCAGTTCCTTGCTTCGGGGTAAAACTCATTTTGCTGCCAAAATTTTCAACGGCGATTTCTGTCAAGGCATTGCAAGACCCTTTGTAAAGGGTTATTACTTCAGCAAAGTTTGAATGAGAAATGATCTCATGAACATTATTGGATATCGCCACAAAGCTATACCACACATCTGCTCTTGACTTTAAATTAGTAGAAGGAATTTTAGCTTCTATTCCTGCATTAACATTATTATTTTTCTCGCAAGCAACATTTACAATAAGGGTCTTTTTGTTCTCACAAACATCATTGATAGGTTTAGCTTTAGATTGACTTAATTTATTTATAGTTACACAATGGAGACCATTTTCTTTGCCAAAATCATTTATTTTTCTTGATATTTTGAAAAAATAAGTCTTGCCTTGCATCACATTTACTTCTAAACGTTCACCAATAAATCCAAATTCATCTGTATTGTTACAACTGATGGGATTCAAGCTGCCGCAAGTTCCATCGAACACACTTACGCTGTTGTTATAATCAGCAACACTTTGAAACTCAAGAAGACCCGTGTAATCAGATTGATATTTATACCACATTGCGCTTAGAAATTCTCCTGAACAGGATTGACCTCCACTTAAATAATATTGGTAAGCTGCAGTATGTCCATATATACAATTCGAAGCAAGTGTTAAGTCCTGAGCTCTGGAACAATCTGCTATATCTGATGTAAAAAGAATATCATCAAAATAAATCTGATTGCCAAAATCATTTCTGGAAACATCATATTCAAAAGTGAATTTTATTTTTGATAAATTAAATGAAGAAGGAATAGTTAGTACAAAAGGTAAAAAATCATTACTTACAGGAAGTGAGTAGACAATCTTTCCTTTTGAACCCTCATACGACAAATTAAAAGTTGCAGCAATGGGACTTATATATCGCAGATTAAATACAAGATAATGATTAACGCCAGAAATTAAATTGTATTCCGGGCTTATGAATTGAAATTGTTTTCTACTGTTGTCCTTATTGTCTTTCTGAACATATTGCAACATACATCCTTCGGAACTTGTGATCGTTTGATCGTTTTTTGAAAGTTCGAATGCTGAATTTCCATTTAATATTATCGAGGACCAACCAGATGGAATTTGGCATTTCGAGAAAGACTCATATTGAGCAATATTCTGTGCATTCATTTTTGAAATAAACAGTGCACAAATTATTAGTATACTTTTTTTCATATGGATTCAATTGACAATTAAACAATAATAAATCTTCTCAAATAAATTTTTCCTGCAGAACTTAGTTGATAAAAATATTCCCCTGGTGGCAACTTCCATTTCACTGGATCAAGACTTACGGTGTAGGATCCTTTTGGAGTGTATTTATTATGCAATATGGCTAGGATTTTTCCATTAACGGATTTAATTGAAAGTTCAACTTCTGCAGATTGAAAATTAGAAAATTTTATATCAATTACCCGTGCTTGAGATGCATTTGGATTATGGCCCAACAATACGGCATTGGAATTGGTATTAAACGTTCCACCGCAAGGATTTTTGAAGAGTGATAAGGATGGATAATTTTTACCCATTGTATATTCGCTTAACTCACTATTGAGACACAACCAATCTTTCATTACCGTTTGAAATACTGATCTATAATCTGTGCTTTTTTGAGTTTCAAAATAAACAATGGTATCTCCATTTTTCAAAGTATTATCTTGAAGGTTAATAGGTGAACCCTGGAATCCTGGTTTAACTCCATCACCGAATAAAAATAGCGGGGATAGATTTCCATGATCTGTTCCCAATGATCCATTTTCTCGAATCGTTCGTCCGAATTCAGAATAGGTCATAATACCAACATTCGATTGTGCGCCATCTACTTTAAGATCATCATAAAAAGCTTTTACTGAATTCGCCAAATCTCCTAGAATTTTCAGATGATAATCCTTTTGATTGGAGTGGGTATCAAAGCCATCAATATTTACTAAAAACACTCTCGTTCCAAGTCTTCCTTTAATCAATCTTGAAATAATTGCAAGTTGTTGTGCCAAGTTGCTTTGTGTACCCGTTGGATAGGTAACTTTATTGGCACCTTTGGAATAGGCATTCGTTACAGATTGGGAATATCTTAAACTGTTATTGGTTAACGATCTTAAGTAAGACCTCTCTTGCCCTTGTGGACAATCTCCAAATCCTTCAGTTTCATATAATTTACCAAATGCGGCCAATCGATAAAATTCAGCTGGATCGTTGAACACCAATTCCATTTGTTGATTTCCTGGAGCCGTGAATATTTTATCCGTACTATAACCAATTCTTAGTGCTGGAGGAACGGTAGGTGGTGTCTCACTAAAAGAAGGAAAGTCCTGATCTAAATACCTTCCCATTGTTCCAGATTGAATTCTCTTATCATAACTATCATCGGCTGCAGTTGACCAAAAATCTATTGAATTGAAATGCGAATAGTCTTGATGAGGATATCCAACATTGTGAACAACGGCCATATTTCCAGCATTCCACAAAGGCATTAGATTCTCCATTGTTTTTGGTAGTGCAAAATCGGATCCACCAAATCCACTTAACAAATGGTTGTCGTTATAATCGGTTCCTTTAACTAATCCTATGGTAGGTCTCAATTTGAGATAATCATCCTTCCCAGCAGCGGTAGAACTTGGAACAATCATATTCAAACCATCATTTCCACCAAACATTTTAATGAGTATTAAAATATTATCGCCTTCAACAGGAAGTTGTGATGCTAAAGTATTGCCAAATACGCTACTAACAGGTAGACCACCTAACAACACAGTACCTAAACTAGCCAGTCCACCTGTCATTAAGAATTGTCTTCTATTCCATAATTGATGTTCCTGATCATGAGTACATGAACTTTGTTGATCACATAATTTCTGAGAACCATCGCGTTTATTCATATCCTTTAATTTTTAAAATTATAATAATTGGAATTCTGGAAGTGTACTTATATGCTTCATTACATTAATGAATTGTTGAGGCACATAAGAATAATTCAATGACCAGGTTCCATCACTATAATAATTGGATGGCACACCAGATTTAAATACTCCAATACATGTTTGTATAATGTCTTCAGGCATTTCCAATGTTATAAAATACTTTATAACTTTTCGAACGATATAATCAGGGTCTTTAGAACTATTAGATAGATCAATAAGAAATGATCTATACTTTTCTTTGGTGACCGCATAAGGCAGATAATAATCAAAGTGGTCTCTTACGTATCTCCATCGATTCACTAACACGAATTCACTTAACCATGCTCTATGTCCTGGCCAACCAGCAACATTAGGAGGTTCTAAAAGTGTCTGACCTAAATTGGCAGCCTGATAATAGAATCCACCTAACGCATCTCGATTTAAAGTGTTTTTACTACTTGTTGCTCTAGTATGATCAAATGTAAAGAAGTCTTCACCTTGTTTTAAATTCAATGATCTGAATATATGAACTAAGGTATCGATATTGCTTTTAACCATAGCTCCCATACTTTCTTCTTCAAAAAAATGTTCACTTTTGAATAGTACTTTAAGCGTATCAATGATGCTCCAATTTTGCTTAAATACAGAAGCCAATCCCTC
>JBDSHL010000306.1:0-12066 GCA_039918515.1 Saprospiraceae bacterium
GATGGATTTTCCATTGAAGAGTCTTACAAATTAAATGCTCATATAGATGCTCAAATTCTCACCAAAGCAAATGAGCAAACCTTGAATTTTTTAATTCCTCTTGCCATTGAAATTTATCCAAAATCTAATTGGAATCAGGTTAAGGCAAACGGAAGAATTGAAATTGAATTAGAACTTACTTTTGATATTTTTCAGAATCAATTTCTAACTAAGTCTAATGTAAAGTCCTACCATTGGCTAGAAAATCCAAAATTATCTGTTCTTGGAATTAGATTGCCTGTTGAAGGAATAGCTAATAAATTCCTTGATAAATACAAATCTGAATTATGCATGAGTATTGACCAATATTTTACTTCCATTATCGATCTTAATAAAGTAAAAATAGCTTTAAGAAAAAGTTTTGACAGTCCATTTTATACAACCGAAGATGGAATTATAAAAGTGTATAGTAGTCCTTCTGAAGTGGCACTTGGACCCATGACCGTAGAACAAGATAAAATTGTATTTCCAGCAATAATATTTTTAGAGAATGTAATTGCGAATGAAAAACCTACAGAATTATATAATGATCTTAGTTTTTCCTTTAGACCTCGAGTAGAAGACTTTACAAAATTTGCAATTCAGGCAAGAATTCCAATGAACTATCTGGAACTAATTGTTAAGGAGAATTTCGAAAACCAAAGTTTCGGGAATGGATTAACCAAGTTAAAAATAACTAAAATTAGTCTAAGTGGCGAAGATCATTCAGTTCTTGTCAATCTTCATTCCACTGGAGCATATAACGGAGTCATTCAAGTTAAATTTGAACCAATATTTAATCAAAGCAAAAGTGAAATTCAGTTAGAGAAATTTCAAATGAAAGCCATAGAAGGAAAAAGTATGGATAAAGCTTTATTTTCATTGGTCAAAGGAATTGCAGAAAATAAGGTGAAGAAAGAGCTCGAAAATGGGCTTAATAATATTTTAAAAGAGTATAGATTAACCTTGTTACCATATTTGGAAAATAAAGAAATCTATCCAGGAGTAATTCTCTCAGGAGGACTTCAGGAATGGGAAATTCGTGATTTTAATTTTGTCAATCAATTAATGACCTTCAATGTAAATACAAAGTTGAAAGCCAAATTAGATATATATAAACTTGATTCGAAACTTTTACTTGGCTACTAATGGTTGAACTTTATTAATATAATGAAGATACAAAAATCTTGTAGAATATTTTTTCATAATCCATGGAATGAGATTAAAATTTTCCTTGATGAGAATAAATATAGCTCATACTTTGTATTAATGGATGAGAATATATATTCGCAATGTTATCCATACTTTTTGCAAAAAAACATTTTTCCAGATCATCATTTTTTTATTATTCCTGCAGGTGAAAATAGCAAGAGTATCTTATCCGCAACTCAGTTCTGGGATTGGACATTGTCAAAAGGAATAGAGAGAAATTCATTGTGTATTGCTTTAGGTGGAGGAATGGTTTGTGATTTATTGGGGTTTTGTGCTTCGGTTCTCAAAAGAGGTATAGATTGCTGCTATGTTCCAACTAGTCTTATGGCTATGGTCGATGCATCTATAGGAGGTAAGACTGGAATAAATTTTGGTGGATTTAAGAATCAGGTTGGAAGCTTTTCTCAACCTATGAGTGTAGTTATTGACCCATATTTTTTGAATACGTTGGATCAGAGGAACCTAAAGAATGGATTTGTTGAAATGGTCAAACATAGTTTATTAAGTGATGCAAATTATTGGGATGAATTGCGGGTTGTCCACTGGCCATTAAAGATAGAGAATATTGAAAAACTAATTGAAAAATCAATAAATTTTAAGACTGAAATTGTAGTCAAAGATTTTTATGAAGAAGCAGAACGAAAAAAGCTTAATTTTGGCCATACCTTTGGGCATGCGATAGAAAGTTTTTGTTTGTCTCAAAATAAGGATATACTTCATGGTGAAGCCATTGCTTTAGGAATGATTTATGAACTAAATTTGTCCAATAGGCTATTCAATTTCCCAAAGGAAAAGATGTTTGAAATTATAGATTATTTGAAATGGTTTGCCCTTCATATTAAATTTGAAGGTCAAGATATTAAGGAAATATTGATTAGTATGAAAACCGATAAAAAAGTAAATCGTGGAATATTAGAATTTAGTTTGCTTAAGGATATTGGTCAACCTATTATTAATTGTGCTGTTAAGGAAGAAATGATATTAGAAATTTTGGGTTTGAAATTATTTTAATAAAGGAAGGAGTAAGAATGTAAAAGAGTGAAAATGTGGGATAGGATTAAGAAGGATTTTAGTGAATTTAGAAAGGAATTTGCATTTACAGATATAAATTCGGGAAGCGAAGCAAACGATAAGGCTTGGTTTCGTTCGGCCGTTTCTTGGATGTGGAAATTTTTATTTGCGGGTATCATACTTTGTTATTTGGTATTATTTCTAGTATCTTTTGATAATATTCCAACTTTTGATGAGTTAGAAAATCCAAGTTACAATCAAGCGAGTATTGTGCTTGATAATCGGGGCAACCCTTTTGGTAAGTATTATAATGAGAATAGAGAATTTATTACTTATGATTCACTTAATCCAAATTTAATTAATTCACTATTATCGACAGAAGATTTTCGATTTTATCAACATTCTGGAATTGATTTCTTAGCTTTATTGAGGGTTGGTATTAAAACTATGTTATTAGGAAACGATGGTTCTGGGGGAGGAAGTACCATTTCTCAACAATTGGCTAAGTTGCTCTTTGAAAGACCTAATCTGAAAAACAAGGGAACCATTGAAAGAGCAATGCTTGTGGTGCGTGTTAAGTTAAAAGAGTGGATTACTGCAGTCAAGTTAGAGAGATCATATACAAAAGAAGAGATTATAGCCATGTATCTCAATAAGTTTGATTTTATTTATGAAGCGCATGGAATTCAAACGGCGTCTACAACTTATTTTGGTAAAGATCAGAAAAATTTGCGTTTAGACGAATGTGCCATGTTAATAGGGATGTTGAAAAACCCTGCCTTATACAATCCTAAGAGATCTAAAGAAAGAGCGATTGCTAGAAGAAATACTGTCCTTGATCTTGTCTTCCAGAATGATATGATTAATGCAAAACAATTGACTGCTTTTAAGAAAGCACCACTAGACATTACACAATTTAGAAGAGAATCACATTTAGATGGGATTGCTCCACATTTTCGGTCTGAACTAGGTAAATGGTTGAAGGATTTATTTCAAGATGAAAAATATCGCAAATCAGATGGAAGTATTTACAATCCTTATCAAGATGGTTTGAAAATTTATACTACGATTGATCCAATCTATCAGAAATATGCAGAAGAGGCAGCCCATGAACAAATGGTAAGTATTCAAAAATCTTATTTTAATATATGGACTTCTAAGGATCCATGGACTTCTGGTGAGGATGATTTTCAGAATAAAGTTAGGGCTGAATCATTAAAACAGTTGGTTAGAGAAACCGATAGATATATTATACTTTGGGAAAAATATTATGGAAAAATTATTTCCAATCTTGAAGAAGAGATTGGAAAAGTCGATGTGAACGACAGAACAATTGCAAGATTAATGGATGAAGATAAGAAGCCAGGATTTCTTAAAGAAGAATATAGTAAAAAGCAAATCAACAAAATTCAGTATGAAGTCAGTCAAAAAATATTGAAAAGCAAACAATGGTCTAAAATAAAAGAATTATGGGTAGTATTTAGTGCTGAATTAAATAAGCAAATGACTACACCTGTAGAAATGGTTGTTTATGATTATCTGACTCAAGGAGATAAGACAGTCAAGATGTCGCCAAAGGATTCGATCAAGTATCATCGCAAGATGTTACAGATTGGTTCTCTTGGGACTAACCCTAAGACTGGGGAAATAAAATCCTGGATAGGTGGAACCAATTTTAAATATTTCAAGTATGATCATGTCAATTCAAGAAGACAAGTAGGGTCTACATTTAAGCCTTTTCTTTATGCTACAGCGATAGCCATTCAGAATATTTCTCCATGTTATGAATTTCAAGATATTCAATATACGATTCCAGCCAACGATAAAAATTTTGGATTACCAGAAACATGGTCACCTTCTAATGCCGAAGGATCCTTTTCTGGAAAAAATTATAATTTGTATCAAGCTTTAGCTGCATCGAAGAATTCAATTTCAGTTAAATTGGTTATGTTACTTGGAAGTGTTGAACCAATACGTGGCCTCTTGACAAGAATGGGAATTGATAGTAATGCCAGAAGAGCAGATGGCAGTTTGGTTATCCCAAGATATCCTTCTATCGTCTTGGGATCTGCAGAACTTTCTGTTATGGAAATGACGGGCGCATACACTACATTCGCTAATAATGGTACTTATATTAAGCCATTTTTTGTTAATAAAATTGAAGACAAAAATGGTCGAGTTATCTATCGCAATACGCTCATTCAGAATGAAGCTTTGTCTCCAGCTGCGAATTATGTGATGGTTGATTTGCTGAGGAGGTCTGGAAATGTCAATTCAAAAATTGTAGAAGCAGGAGGTAAAACAGGTACAACCAATAATTATGCTGACGGTTGGTTTATGGGAATTACTCCTAATCTTGTTGTTGGAACATGGGTAGGAGGAGAAGATCCATGGATACATTTTTTAAGTTTGGAAATGGGGCAAGGTGCAGTTATGGCGAAACCATTCTTTCTTAAATATCTCGCCAAGTTAGAAGCGGATCCGGATCTAAAGTTTACAGACAATCCTAAGTTTTTCAAACCCTCAGGAGATCTTGGTTATGAATTAGATTGTGGAAGGTTTAAATCAATGCTCAACAATCAGAATATGGATAATTCTATTTTACCACAGAACAGGAGTAATAATGTGGATGAAATTTTTGAAGACGAAGAAGTCAAGAAGAAAGACGAGAAGTAATGATGAATTATGAACTATAAATTATGAATAATAAAATGTAAATTTAATATGAGACTATACCAAATTAATTTAATCCTTTGTCTTGCTTTAGTTTTTATTGGGTTATGGAGTTACGAAGCAAGTGGGAGAGATGCTCATACTTTAAGTGTGCCCGTCATGGGAATTTTACTTTCATTATTTCATAGACCTTTGAAAGCTGGTAATGAAAAAATGATCAAAGGAGCAATGGCTTCAACTTTGTTAGTATTTATTATTATGTTATTCCCATTGAGAAACAGCATACTTGCTGACCATACCATGGCAATATTTCGAGTAAGTCTTGTGTTAGTATTATGTGCCATAGCTTTGATCTATTATTACCGATATTTCAGAGTAGCTCATGGCAATGAAAATCAAATGAGTTAGCTAAGATGAAGCCTTGTTTTTCTACAACGAAATTTTATTTTCTGAAGTGAATTCTTGCTAAAGAATGAAGCGATATTTTTAATCACTAATCAATTATAGACTTCCATCGCAAAATAGTTATTTGAATTATTTTGTGTTAAAATATGATTAAACAGATTTACAGATTTTTGAGTCCAAAGTTTCAAAACTTATTTTTAGAGTATAAAGTTGAATTTAAACCGAGGTATGGTCATGGAAAGCCTCCACATCTAGATTTATTCAAAATTGTTGATTCTAATCGGGAGAATTATAAAAACTTGATTAATAAAGTCCTCTCTTATAAAGAAACGATTTGGAATATTAAGGATTCAAAAGTTGAAACCGATCCCAATAAACCAACTTGGAATAATGGATTTTTACCAGGCTTAGATATTATTGCCATTTACACGCTATTGGCTGAGTTTAAACCTAAAAAATATATTGAAATTGGGTCAGGTAATTCGACCAAAGTTGCTTTTAAAGTGAAGTCAGAACAAAAGTTGGATACTAAAATTATTTCAATAGACCCAATGCCTCGTGCCGAAATTGATGACTTAGCAGATAGGGTTATACGAGAACCATTTGAGAATACTCATTTCGATATTCCAAATGAATTAAATGAAAACGATATCTTATTTGTCGATAACTCACATAGAATTTTACCTAATTCTGATTCGATGGTTTTCTTCCTTGAGATTCTTCCAAGACTTAAAAAAGGAGTAATAGTCCATATTTATGACATCTATTTGCCTTATGATTACCCTCAGTTTATGTGCGACAGATTTTATTCAGAACAATATGGGCTCGCAATGTATTTACTCGCCAATCCTAAGAAGTATGAGACCATCTTTCCAAGTTATTTCATTTCTGAAGACCAAGAATTATCGAATTTGATTGCTCCAATATGGGAACATGAAATCCTAAAAAATGTTGAAAGGCATGGTGGTTCATATTGGATAAGGATCAATGAGTAGTTTTATTAAAGTTTGCAACTGCAATTCATATTCTTTTCTGATTAGGAATTATTACTTTTGCCAGAGTATATAAAAACCAAATCATTTGAAAATGACGATTTCAAAGCAAATAGCAAAACATTTTAGAGAAGTATATTTTGGTGGTAACTGGACAGTTTCCAACTTCAAGGATCAATTGAATGACGTGAGTTGGCAACATGCTGTAACAAAAGTTTACACTTTGAATACGATTGTTACACTCGTGTACCATTCGAGTTATTTCGCAAGTGCACTTTTAGGTGTTTTGCAAGGAGAGGCACTTAATGCTAAGGATAAATACAGTTTTGATCATCCACCGATCAATTCTCAGGAAGATTGGGAAAAGTTATTGAACAAAGTTTGGTCGGAGGCTGAAAGTACTGCCCTTTTAATTGAACAATTAAAAGATGGTGATCTAAATAATATTTTTGTAGAAGAAAAATATGGAAATTACTACAGAAATCTTCATGGAATTATTGAACACTTGCACTATCATTTAGGCCAAATTGTTCTGATAAAAAAAATACTTATGCTGGTAAATGAATAATTATAAAATCACATTGGTATTATTCATTATAACTTTTGTCCTTCCAATACCACCAGTTTAATTTTTCCTTATAATGCTTAGTTTCAGTGGCATAATATACGGCACAACGAAATGTATAGAGCATACAAATGTCATGGATCGTGCCACTAAAATCGTTTAATTGCTTATAAAGTAAGTTTGGATTTTTGCCTGCAATATCCGAAATATCTCGTAAGCCAATATTCCATAAATCGAGTTAAGCAGCTTTTCCAATACTTGGAATTTTTTGAAATTGCTTCAATACAGAATTTTTATAATCTTGATCGTTAACTTTCTTTTTCAAATTTTAAATATCAAATTAATTTTGGAAAATAGATCAACGTACCAAGGTGACATCACCATAATCTTTATACCTTCCTCCGAATTTATCTGTCCATTCAACGAGAAAAGCATAAACGCCAGGATTAGGAGATTCACCCCTGAAATTTCCATTCCATCCATGATCTGGATCATTCGGAGGAAAATAATGTTGATCGAATACTAATTCTCCCCACCGATCATATAACCAAAAATGATTAATCATGGTTACTTCTGAATTTCCAAAAATAGTCAGCTTATCATTTAGTCCATCATTATTAGGAGAAAATACATTAGGAACATATACTTCACTTCCGTGCATAATCATAAGTACAAGATTCTGAATCGAATCACAACCAAAAGAAGACCTATGATTTACTTCATAAACACCACTTTTGTCATAGTAACGACCATTGACAGGCCAAATAAATTTCTTGAGTGCACATAAAGTATCGTAAAAAACATAAGAAGGATGAATTTTAAGTTGCAATTGATAAATAGAATCACATCCATCTCTTGTATTTAAATCAATTCTAAAGGATCCGCTTTCTTTATAAGTAATTCCATTGACAGGCCAGGTATACTCTTCACAACTATTTATTATTTCATCATAATGATATTGGGGTTTGATTTTGAGATTTAAGGTTATAAAGGAATCACACCCATGTTGGGAACCACCACTTATAATTTTTGTTGCTATCAAATGTTGTTCATCTAGAATCTGGTTCTCAAAAATAATTTGACCACCCGGACAAATGAAAGTATCAATCTTTTTTTCGGATTTAGTATTGAAGTTTAATTGTACTTGAATTAACGAGTCACAACCAAATTGATTCATTCCTGGCAATCGGATGGTTCCTGTTTTTTTATTCTGATCAAAGGTCTGATTATATAATATTAATTTTTCACCTAGACATATTGTAGTATCCAATCTTGATTGTGAAAAAGGTAGAAACTTAAGTTGAATATGTATAATGGAATCACAACCAAATTGATTTTTTCCAGATAAAATTATGTCGCCCGTCTGATTACTTTCATTAAATGTTTGATTGTGAATGATAATACTTCCACCATTGCATACAGAAGTGTCCAAGAAAGATTTGGTGAAAGGCAGAAAACTAAGCTTTACAGAAACAATGGAATCACAACCGAATTTATTAGCTCCAGATAAAGTTATGTCGCCCGTCTGCTTGCTTTCATCAAATGTTTGATTGTGGATTGTAATTTTTCCACCCTTACAAATGGAAGTATCCAAAAAAGATTTTGTGAAAGGTAGAAAACTTACTTTAACAGAAATGACAGAATCACAACCGAATTGATTAGCTGCAGATAAAGTTATATCGCCTGTTTGTTTGCTTTCATCAAATGTTTGACTGTGGATTGTAATTTTTCCACCCTTGCAAATAGAAGTGTCCAAGTTAGATTTTGTGAATGGCAAAACTTTAACATTCACAGCAATAATAGAATCACATCCATATTGACTCGAACCCGATAAATGGATTGTACCAGAAGTATTGTTTTGATCGAAAGTTTGATTGTGTATTTTTAATGTTCCTCCAGTACAAATTGAAGTATCTAATGTCGAAGTAGCTTCAGCTCTAAAGCTTGCGTAGATAAACAGTATGGAGTCGCAGCCGTTTTTATTGGCAATTGGAAACTTTACTCGACTAGATAGATTGTTGCTTGAGAACCAAGTGTCGCCTACTTTTATTGAATCGTTTTTACAAATCTGGATATTCAATGTGTCGGGAGCAATTTGAGAGCAAGGTATTAAACCAAAGTCTAATGAAAAATCATTTTCACCTGCTTTACCTGTTATATAATTCAGGACAATTTTATTTTGAAATTTAGGTGAAGCAGGAAGGTAATTCGATGCATCAGAATCGTTTTCAGAATTGCCAAAATTTATTTTTGTTCTGAACTTGGATGGTAAATAAGATAAGTTATTGAAGATTAATTGAGCACCTTGATAATTAACATCTTCACCTATCTGAATATTATAATTCGTAAAAGAGTCTAGATCCTGAAAAAGATATAAACCGTCAACATCGGTTATTGTCTTTTTTAATAAAGTATCATTTTTACCAAATAATAGTACAGGCATATTGGCGAGGGCATTTTCGCCCGGATCCTGAATGCCATCTCCATCCGAATCTTCCCAAATATAATTTCCTATTGATATACCAAATCCCTTGGGCTCAGATGAACCAATTAATATCTCGATATCCCCTAATCCTGCGGCCTTGCCAAAAGTTCCCTGCTCTCCTGTAAATATATTATAGTTTACATTTTTCGTTCCTATGGTATTGTCCAGTTGACTCCATCCATTAGACCAAATGGAAGCTGGATCCATCATTGTTGCTAATATGGTATTATAACTTGGATGTGCAGCCAGACCACCCAAGGCTCCTTCCTGATGAGTATAGAAGCCATCTTGATAATAAAATTCTCCACCACAAATACCTTGATTATTATTTGCACCAAGCGTTGTTATAAAACCTGATGTTGCATTTTTCTCTAATAAGTATTCATCTTTCAATTTGAATAATTTCAAATTGTCCCCACCTGAAAAATTGAGATAAATTGTGCCATCTTTTATATCTGTACCATAGTCTCTACCTCCAGTCTGATATCCATAGCGATCTCCTATAGATACAATCATATTGTCTTCAGAATCAAATTCGATATCCGATAATACAGGTACTGGACCGCAAATAATATCAGCATTAATTCGATAAGTATAGAAGTCGTTAGACCATGGCCTGAAAGTACTACAATAATTATCATTCAAAAATCCTTTGGTGTAATTTAAATCAAAGGATGTGACTTTTGTAAATAAATTGTTTTCGAAGGAATAAATTGTAGCGTTCAAATCATTCTTATTTCCTGTTGATTCAGCGGAACAAACTCCACCAACAAATAATTTCCCATTCTTATATTTTAAACCCCAAGGTCTCCAATCACTTGTTGCAGAACAACCTGGATCTGGAATAGGAATTTCAGTAATTCTATTGGCTGTTATCGGTAAAATTAATGGATTGCCAATGGCAATTTGAATCAAAGATTTGTTATACATATTGACAACAAATAATGTGTCCCCTATTTCATTTAAGTCATTATCTCCCAAGCCCCATTTGGCAATTAAATTAAAGGCTATAGAATCATGTGAAGCTGCATTTGGATCTTTAGAAAGGTCTCTAATCAATTTTTTTTCATCGCCAGTTTTAATTCCAAAATCGTCAAGATTTAAAAGCAATTGCGTCATTCCATAATAATTATATCCAGGTGTTGGTACAGGGTTGGGTAAAAAATTATTCAAATCTGTAACATAAATAGCACCAAGACCAAAGGGTCCTAGAGCCGCATTCCTTTTAAGAAAAGCTGTTGAATATAGTTTTCGTGATTCTTTTTGAAAACTTAAACCCCACACAGATCCTATTTCTCCTGCACTTGCTAGATTATAATTTCCATTTGGACCTACTCGAGGGCCGCCCTCTGTTGTATTATAGAGATTAGCAACAATAGCGGGTCTATTAAAAGCAGGACTTGTAGTGTCCAATGCATTACCTTTTACGAAAACTGCAGTTGCGCACCAAGGATTTTCATCTATAATGCTATTTAGCTGATATAAACCCAAATCAACTTTACAATTTCCAACAATAGTCTTTTGTGTTCTGGTCTTATTGTCTAGCCCTGGATTGGAATCGTATAATCCTAAAGGAACTTGAAATTCAGCCCGGATTTTCATCCCTTGTATCAAATTGCCTATAGACCAGATTCCATTGGTTTTGGTTATAGTGCTCGCAACCAATTGTTTGTTGTCGTTATAAAGCCTTACTTCAATTCCCGGAAGTCCAGTTTCAGAACTTTCCTGTATTCCATTTCCATTATAATATTTAAACACTTTACCTCCTATGGATTGCGTACCAGCACATACTGGGGGATCACATGGATTAGGAAGTTGAACATTTATGGGCACAGCAGAACAAGCACCAACTTTAAAAGAAGCCTTCAATAAATACTGACCTCCATCTGGATCTAGAACAAATTGCACATAAGGAGGACAACCCTTCATAAAGGGATCAAATATTTGGGTTTGGCCTTTAAGGGTTACTATTATTTTTTCGCCTAGAATAGGATTTTTCCAGCTCAAAAAAACAGCTACGATGAGCTTTGATTGGTTTTTGGTGCGAATTCCATATTCACAATCTCCAATAATTACTTTATCGATGTATAATTCACAGGGTAATGATTTTTCTAACGTAGATTCTCGATGGGTTATGGGTTTTGGTAAAGCTTGGAACTTTCTAAAAGGTAAAAAAGAGCAAATTAAAAGGCTTAAAAGAAGGTAGGCTACTTTAATCATCTCCTAAGTCAATTTAAATTTTGCAAAATTAAATAATGATTTTGCCATTGCTAAGGAATGTAATCTGGTGATTAGTAAAGATGCCATATGTAAAGATAAGTATACTTTTCTAAATAGCAACAAAATTCTGATTAGCTTTTTTAAAGAAAACTGTTCCATTTCAAATTAATTGGTTAAATTTGATCTAGGAGCAATGAGCTTGAATGTCTTTAAAAAGAATTTTCTAAATGATTTAAATTTTTATACAAATATTTAAGACGACCTTTTTTAAGGATATTACAATGGCTAATCATAAAGAAAAAATTGCAATACGAGCAACATATTTTAGCATTATTGGAAATACCTGTTTAGCAATTATTAAATGGTTCGCGGGTTATTTTGGTAATTCGTATGCTTTAATTGCTGATGCCATTGAATCTACTGCGGATATCTGTGCTTCTTGCTTAGTATTGTTTGGGATTAAATATGCAAGCAGGCCGGCAGAC
>JBDSHL010000307.1:0-1742 GCA_039918515.1 Saprospiraceae bacterium
ATTTGATTAAACAAAGATATAAACATATTTAATAAAATCACCCTTGACTTAATATATAATGACCTATTTTACATTCAAGGCATTTTTTATTTTGACAGAAAATTTTATATTGTTGAATGCATGCTTGGCTATGTCTTGCGTTTTCTGGTTTAAAGCCTAATTCACGCCATAATCTGGTATAAATATTATTTTCGGACTTAATTATTTCGAGCCAATTTAGTGCCTTAGACACTTGACTTTCATTTGAATTCTGAGTTCCATACATATAAATGAGTGGAATAACCACATTAATGAATAATACATCCTTGGTTGAATTTCCCAATCTGTGATTTCCAGGTTGAGTGGAGGGTCTTCCAAGTTGATAATGATTACGCCAATAATCAGATGGTTCCATAATCAAGACTTTCCTTGCTTCTGCTAAGTCCGCTATTTCTAATAAGTATGCTAATGGTCTATCTACAAAATGAAAAAAAGAAGCCAATTGAGCTAATCTTAAACTGGGAAAATGCGAAGGCCTTAATCGAAGAAAATGCCAATTCTGAACATTCATTGGACTCAAATTATATTTATGGGCAAGAAGTGAATAATTATTTTGCAATTCCAAAACATATGATTCTTCACTAGATGCATTTAACATTCCAGCAACTCCAAAAAATAAGGCTTCAAGATCAGTTAATTCTGATTTAATTTTTTGAATTAATCTCCATGAAATTTTGGTTGTTAATACTTCCATAGAATCGGCATTTGGTGGAGTAACCAAATACTTACACAAATTTTTATAAAAAACTTCTTCCCAATCTTGTTGTGTTGACTCTAACTCCTTTTTAAATTTTAAAGTTTTTTGTTGCAATCGATGTATTGATGCATTCTCCATTTGAGATATTATCACATGACTTGGAACATTTGCAAATAATTTTTCACAAGGAATTCGATCTTCACATTCTATCAATTGCTTATACCTGATTACATCTTGATCGGTGATATAATTCTTAAGTTCTAAGGTAGGTAAAACATTTCCGTTTACAATAATTTCTTCATCATGAATCCATACAACATGAAGTATTACATTATGATAATGGGCGTCAATGCTATGATGATGTCTATTCCAATCAGAAGAACTTAAATGCATTTCAACTTGTCCAATCCAAACAGTTCCATCTATTGATAATTTCGCATAACTAAAATCGGGTCCCTGATCTTCATTATAATCTCCAGAGTAAATAACTTCTAGATTTCTATGATCAGTAGTTTTAAGATTTGAATTAATCCATTTATGTGTACGCCACAAATAATGTAAAAATTCTTCCTTCATTACACTCTAGTATAAATGTTAAAGCTATAATTATAAATATTCTTTTCATCCTTCTCATGTTTTACTTCAGAAGTCAATTTCCATTGATTCCAATTTACTTCTGGAAAATAAATCTCCCCAGATAGATCTATTTCTACCCATGTTACATAAAGTTTATGACAATAATTCATAGATTGATTATAAATTTCTCCTCCTCCGATTATAAATAATTCTTCTTCATTGGAATTCATTGCTAATTGTATTCCTTCTTCTATGGAATGAACAATCAGGCTATTAGACACTATAAAATAGGGATCTCTTGTTACAATGATATTGGTGCGATTAGGAAGTGGCTTTGAAATGCTTTTGAAACACTTTCTACCCATTAATATATGATGACCGGTAGTTTGCTTTTTAAAATATTTTAAATCTGCTGGCAAATACCAAGGAA
>JBDSHL010000308.1:0-3194 GCA_039918515.1 Saprospiraceae bacterium
GTTGGGAGGGTAAAAGTGAAATATATTTTACTTTTGTTTGGATTAGGAATTGTCTTATTTGGATTATTGGTTTACATCGGACAATTTTTACCGGATACAGTTCGTGTTGGAACCTGGATAAATAGAATTTCCGATTTTTTTAATCCTTCAGCTGAGAACTATCAGGCAGAACAAGCAAAGATAGCTATTGCAAATGGAGGATTATTTGGTGTAGGACCAGGAAGAAGTACGTTGCGAAATTTTATTCCGTATTCTTATGCAGATTTTATTTATGCAATAATGTGTGAAGAATATGGTTTATTTGGATCGATAGTTTTAATACTGCTTTATCTGGCATTGATGATGCATTGTATATCTATTGTTTCTAAATCACCAAAAGCATTTGGTGCGATTCTTACCATTGGTCTAGGATTTAGTATAGTTATGCAAGCTTTTGTAAATATGGCAGTTTCACTTGGTATGGTTCCTGTAACAGGACAGACGTTGCCCTATATTAGTATGGGTGGAACTTCGCTTTTATTTACAAGTATTGCATTTGGAATGATCATTAGTGTGAGTAAACATATAAATTCTTTAAGCCTTGAGAATAGTGATGAAGGATTGGGGAATAATTCTGATTCTTTAGTTGGAGATGAAGATAATAATTAGTGGAGGTGGAACTGGAGGGCATGTTTTTCCAGCCATTGCCATAGCAGATGCAATTAAAGAATTGAATCCAGAGGCTGAGATTTTATTTGTTGGAGCAAAAGGAAAGTTGGAAATGCAAGCTGTGCCTAAAGCTGGATATAATATTATTGGAATAAATATTGGTGGATTTCAAAGGAGATTTACCTGGCGAAATGTAAAGTTAATTTATCGGTTAGTGTTGTCTATAATTAAATCGAATAAGATAATTTCTGAATTCAAACCAGAATTAGTACTTGGTGTTGGAGGATATGCAAGTGGCCCTGTATTGCGAGTTGCTGCATGGAAGAAAATTCCGATTTTCATTCAGGAACAGAACTCATATGCAGGAATAACCAATAAGCTAATAGCACATAAAGCCGAAAAAATATTTGTCGCCTTCGAAGGGATGCAAAAATTTTTTAAAAAGTCTAAGATTCAGTTGTTGGGCAATCCTGTACGAAAAGATTTTCTTCATACTGTTTCAAAGGAAGAAGGTTTGAGATATTTTGGATTAAACCCAGCATTGAAGACCATCGGTGTATTTGGTGGAAGCTTAGGTGCAAGAACATTGAATGAGTCCATAAACGCGAAGTATAATGATATTTCGAAATTAGAAGGTGTACAAGTATTATGGCAGGTTGGAAAGATTTATTATGAAGAATTTCAATCACATCCCATCAGTAAATTGAAGCATGTAAAAATGTTACCATTTATTGATAGAATGGATCTGGCATATGCCATTTGTAATGTTTGTATTACAAGAGCAGGAGCCATAAGTTTGTCGGAATTAGCCGTTACAAGAACAGTTGCTGTATTGGTCCCTTCACCTAATGTTGCGGAAAATCATCAACGCAAAAATGCAGAATCTTTGTTAAAAGAAAATGCAGCTTTGATGGTTCTTGATGTAGAGGCTAGAAAGAGTCTATGGAGTAAATGTATTGAATTATTGAATAATGAAAATAAGTGTATTGAAATAAAAAATAATTTAGAGAGAATTGCTAAGCCACTTGCAGCGCAAATGATCGCTGAACAATTGGTAAATTTTGTAAAGAAATAAATTGACAACATACGAACATATATATTTTTTAGGAATCGGTGGTATAGGCATGTCTTCGATGGCACGTTATTTCAACGACCTAGGTAGCGTTGTGTATGGGTATGACAAGACTGAAACAGAATTAACTCAGAAGTTAGTTAAGGAAGGAATGCTAATCTCTTACACTGAAGATGTGAGTAATCTGCCACATAACATAGACATTGTAATTTGGACACCCGCAATACCAAAGACAAATAAGTTATATCAACATTTTGTTGAAAGCAAATTAAGAATGGAAAAGAGATCAGTAATGTTAGGTGAGCTGACTTCTTCTCATAACAATATTGCTATTGCGGGTACACATGGTAAAACTACAACGATAACTATATTAAGTCATATCCTTGCTTATTCGCAATTTTCTTTTACCTCATTTCTAGGTGGAATTTCTTCCAATTACAATTCTAATTTAATAAGTCAAGGTAATGATTGGATGTTAGAAGAAGCAGATGAATATGATAGATCTTTTCTTCAATTAAAACCTAATATTGCAGTTATTAGTTCGTTAGATACAGATCACCTTGATATATATGGAAGCCATTCTAATATGGTTGAAAGTTATATTGATTTTTCTTCCAATATTAAGGAAGATGGACTCTTATTATTAAGTAGTTTGATACCTCAACAGAGATTTTCAACATTTCAGAATAGAGTAAAGGATAGTGTAAAAATTTTAACTTATGGAATAGATGATGGGGATGTATGTAGTACCATTGTCTCTTATGACAATGGCTGGATAAAATTTAAATATATAGATGAATGCCAAAAGGAACTTAATGATTTAATTATCCGATTACCAGGAAATCACAATATTCAGAATACTACAGCTGCCATTCGCATTGCGACAGAGTTAGGAATTTCTGATATTCATATTAGAGAATCTTTAGCGAGTTTCAAAGGAGTGAAAAGAAGATTCGAATGGCTACATGAAGGAAAGCAAGTTTTGATTGATGATTATGCTCATCATCCAGAAGAATTACACGCAGCCATTGAAGCGGTTAGAAAATGCTATCCAGGTCGTTCAATATTAGGGATTTTCCAACCTCATCTATACTCTCGAACGAAGGATTTTTCTAAAGAATTTGCGATAGAGCTAGATCAGCTTGATGAAATCATTTTGGTTGAATTGTATCCCGCCAGAGAATTGCCAATAGAAGGAATTAGTTCACATACTATATTGGAACTTATGGAGAACAAGAATAAAGCTTTAGTGTTAAAAAGCGATTTGATTAATGAGTTAAGGAAAAAGGAATTAGATATTGTAGTACTGCTTGGAGCAGGAGACTTAAGTTTTCTTCAGAATGAAATTAAAAAATTGCTTCACTGATGAATACAAAAGTAAAACTCGGTATTGTTATAGGATTGTATATGCTTATAATGTTAGCTATTGGGGCTAACTGGATGCATATGATATATGTGCAAGATCATATTCATC
>JBDSHL010000309.1:0-1967 GCA_039918515.1 Saprospiraceae bacterium
TTTGGTTCTTTCATTTTTTGGACGTCTTAATTTTCCAGCAAATTGTGTTCCAACTGCTTTAGCATCATAGGCCGCCCAAGCATCGAACATTGTATTGGTAACAATGCCCAATTGTCTTGCTTGAATCGTTGGTTTGGCACCAACCCGATCAACATCATTCGCAGTTACCTCAAGTGCAATATTAAGCCATTTGTAAGCCAAACTGTTTGGATAAACAGTATTCTTATTCTGCGCTTGCACTTGTATTATGCAACAAATCCAAAATGTTAAGAACAATATAGATTTAGTTTTATTCATCATTTTATTCATGTGATTCAATGTTAGATTAAAAATTTGTAATCATTAAAATGTAAAAGTGGTTATTAAATTATTCTTAGATTACAATAATTTATGAAAAGGTTAAAATACTTGACCAACCACGATGTTTAAGTTTAATTTTACCTAATGAATCGATTTCTTTTTAATTCGATTTTTTACTTGTGCCGACCTAAGCATAAAAACTGCCATTCTGAAAAACTAACCTTTAAAGACGATGAATGGCAGAATTTATATACAACAATTTAAACATTAATTCCTTTATTGAATATTACAAAACCTTTAATAAGTTACCTTTATTTTCATTTTGAATCAATTAGCTTTATCCATAATTGCTTTATTTACTGAATAGGTTCCGATACTTTATTCAACTGCAAGGCCTGTTTCACAATCAAATCTATGATGAATTCTTGTATAAATTCTAGATTCTGAAGGCTCTTTAACAAGACAGTTAAATTCTAAGCTTGAATTAACCTTACATGACTTTATAAAATAACCATGGAAATAATTTGAATTAAAATTTGAAAAAAAATTTCTTTTTATATATGTTGAAGTTATAACAATATTATATTAACAATTGAGTAATTATTTTTCTATTACTTCGGGAAGTGCTTTAATATGTGCAAAGATATCAACACCATTAACTCTACCTTCAATCTTGTCATCAGTCATTTTTATTCCTTTAATATCATGCAACAGACCGCTAGGTGAAATAGCTTTTACTCCATACAATGTGCCATCTTTAGTCATTGCTTTAATTTGTAGCAAGTTACCCACGCGATTTAATCCCTTAATGTCAAGTTTTTCTCCTTCAGCTGTTATTGCTTTTATATCATAAATGGTACCATCAGCTCCTATAGCTTTAACGGGTGCATATTTGTCATCACTTGCCAAAACCTTCACCGGTATTTCTTTTCCATTTATTATTGCTTTTACATCCATCATATGTAATTCACCATTTTTACAAATAGCTTTTACTGGATATATTTTTCCATCTTTATCTAAAGCCTTTACATCAATAATTTTTCCATCTGGATGAATTGCTTTAATATTCCATATGGTGTCAACAGCTGTTGATCCTCCAATTTGTGGCAAGGCTTTAACATGAGCGAATATTTCGACACCATTGAGTTTGGTTTCTATATTATCATCTGTCATTTTAATGCCCTTAACATCATAGAACTGTCCTTTGGATGAAATAGCTTTAACACCATACAAGGATCCATCTTTAGCAATCGCCTTTAAATTAATAATTTTACCTTCATCACGAATCCCTTTTACATCGAGTTTATCTCCTTCTGGTGTAATTGCTTTTAAATCATAAATGGTGCCATCATCTCCAACTGCTTTAACAGGTATATTTGATTCGTTGCTCACCAACATTTTTACGGGGATTTTTTTTCCATTCATGAGTGCTTTAACATTGATTAAATGCAAGTTACCATCTTCAACAATAGCTTTAACATCATATATCTTTCCTTCTTTGTCTAATACTTTAACAGCAAGCATTACCCCATCAGGACGAATAGCTTTAATATGCCATATCGATTCTAAGGTCGATTCCATATTTACCGCAGGAACTTGATTAGTACTTACTACTTGCTTGTTCTCTGCTTTTTCAGAACATGAATAGTTTATTATTGAAAAAAGTG
>JBDSHL010000310.1:0-2470 GCA_039918515.1 Saprospiraceae bacterium
AGCTTCAGTTCCAGCAACTTTTGCGGTATAGCCAGAAATAAAATGATACATAGCCTGTGCAGAGTCTAATTTACTAATGGGCGGTAGGATTCCATAAGCATCGCAGGTCAAAAAAAAGATATTCTTAGGCGCGGGGCCATAGGATGGAATCTGGATGTTAGCAATGTGATCCAAAGGATAAGAAACTCTCGTATTCTCAGTGATTTCCTTATTGGTAAAATCAGGAATTTTTGTTCCGGGTTGAAATACAATATTTTCCAGAATAGCACCTTTCTTAATCGCTCTAAAGATATCTGGTTCTTTTTCCTCAGTTAGGTCAATGCATTTGGCATAACACCCTCCTTCGAAATTAAATACCCCTTCATCGCTCCAACCATGCTCGTCATCTCCAATCAAAAATCTGTTTGGATCAGCTGATAAAGTTGTTTTTCCAGTACCAGAAAGTCCAAAGAAAATACTGGTATCTCCTAGCTTGCCAACATTAGCAGAACAATGCATCGGAAGTACATTATATTGTATTGGAAGTTCAAAATTTAAAATAGTGAAAATAGATTTTTTTATCTCTCCAGTATAGGCAGAACCACCAATTAATATTTTCTTTTTTTCAAAATCAATAATACTGAAATTATGTTGTCGTGTATGATCTTCCAAAGGATTCGCTTTAAATCCCGGCGCACAATAAATGGTCCAATCAGGTGAAAATGAATTTAAATCCTCATCATCTGGCCTAATGAACATATTAGAAGCAAATTGAGCCGACCAGGGGATTTCAGCAATGGTTCTCACACTTATTCTATATCTCGGATTCGCACAAGCATAATTATCTTGAATATAGATTTCTTTTTTTGAATTCAAATATGTGCAAACTTTACTCCATAATTTATCGAAGGACTGAACGTCAAAAGGCTGATTAAATTTATTCCAGTCTACGCGATCATGGGTAATCTCATTGTCAACGGTGAATTTGTCATCTGGCGAACGGCCTGTAAATTCTCCGGTTCGTATACAAAGTGCTCCCTGATCACTTATTTCAGCTATTCCTTGAGATAGGCTAGCCTGAATGAGTTCATCCGTTGATAAGTTAGCATTTATAAGGGTGGTTTCGCTTATTCCTTGAAGTTTTAGGAATTCCAAATCGGAAATTTTTCCTCTAATAGTCATAGATTTGATTGAGTATGGAAATCGAAGGTCAAAGGTAGATCAAATTATAAGTTCATATTATTTTTTTTATGAATGAAAAAGTTTAATGAATTGTGAAAATAAACTAGAAATGCACCACATATTTAGTCAAAATCTAAGACTATACATTATTTTTTAAACGTATCCAAACAAAAGCTGATAACGTCTTGTTAATTATACAAATATGGATTTTTTCCTTTTTTAAAAATGATAGCTTTGCAGACTTATTTTCTTCCCTATATAAAATTGGCTTTTAGGCATACATGGACATTTTAAAAATCGCGTTTCAAAATAAATTCTCTAAAAAAACTGAAGAATTAAAAGTTTTAATTAAATCTAACGGAAATGTCGTTATAGATCAGGTTAAAGTCGAACAACTTCACGGAGGAATGCGTGGAATAAAATTAATGCTCTGGGAAACTTCCTCTCTCGATCCAGTTGAAGGAATACGCTTCAGAGGTTATAATATTTCAGAACTTAAAAATCACTTACCTAAAATTAATGGCGCTAATGAACCTCTGCCTGAAGGCTTGTTCTGGTTAATGCTTACAGGAGAATTACCTACTGAAGAGGAAGTTAAATGGCTTTCTAAGGATTGGGCTCAAAGAGCTAATGTGCCTTCGCATGTATTTAAAATATTGGATTCTTTAGATAATAAGATCCATCCTATGACCCAATTGACTATAGGAATCATGGCTATGCAATCCGAAAGTATTTTTCCAAAGAAATACGATGAGGGTATTACCAAATCCATGTATTGGGAATTTATGTATGAAGACAGTGTCAACCTTATCGCCAGATTGCCGCGAATTGCAGCTTACATCTATAGAAAGAACTTTCACAATAATCAACATATTGAATCGGATTATTCTCTTGATTGGAGTGCCAATTTTGCACATATGATGGGTAATGAGAATCCAGAATTCAAGGATTTTATGAGGCTCTATATGACCATACATGCAGATCACGAAGGAGGAAACGCCTCTGCTCATACGGTACATTTGATTGGTTCAACACTTAGTGATGCTTATCTTTCATTGGCAGGTGGTATGAATGCACTTGCAGGGCCTTTACATGGACTAGCGAATCAGGAAGTAATGGACTGGATTTATGAGCTTGTTCAAAGTATAGGTACAAACTCACCAAGTAAAGTTCAAATTAAGGAATACGTTCAAAAGACCTTATCCGAAGGAAAAATTGTTCCTGGTTATGGTCATGCCGTTTTGCGAGCACCAGATCCTAGGTTCCTCGCACAAAAAGAATTTGCAAAGAAATATTGTGCTGATGATCC
>JBDSHL010000311.1:0-6714 GCA_039918515.1 Saprospiraceae bacterium
AGATAATACGGAACATCGATTTTAGAAATTTGGGGATATGCTAGACTTTGAGACTTATAATCAGCTTGAGGAAATAAGTCAGGTAAATCAATTCGCTCAACGATATTTAATCGTCCATAAAAAACGTAATAACCCATTATGGAATAATTTCGAAGGCTAACAGTTCGGTAGAATAAAAGTACCTTATTGCCTTCATAGAATATTGCTGGATTCAATATACCAGCATTTTCAAAATCGAAACTTGTTTTTTTTAGTATTACCCCATTTTTTATTACATTAACCATTGGATTTTATATTTGTACGATTAATGTTGGAAGCCTGAACCGGTTTTTAGTTTAGTGATACAAATTACTTGCTCTTTAGTCTTATATTCTGATTTATAATCTGACAAGACCTTACATAGCCCAAATGCCTCAATGTAAGGTTCTTTTTTAAAATTCTTAGTATGCTTGAATTTACACATTTACAGATTCATTATTGTGAATTATTTTTCAAAGTGTAAAGTTTGTTACATAAAAGTCTAATAATTTATATTTATTCTTTTCGAAGTTACATAAATTACGTTTTTTTTCTCATTAAAAAATTAAATTTAGATTCTGTAGGTACTATATTTCCCATCAAGAAGCCCCAAGGTTTGAGAATATCAATATGGTCAAAAATTACTTTCAAAATAGCTGTTAAAGGAATAGACAAGAACATACCAGAAATACCCCATAAAGCACCTCCCGATAATACTACGAGCATAGTAACCAAGGCGTTCAATTTTACTTTAGAAGCTACTATCACTGGGATAATGAAATGGTTGTCAATAAATTGAATAATTAAATAGATTCCTAAGACTAAAAGTGGATAAGAAGATGAGTCTTTAGTTACAAAAGCTATAGTCATCGGTAAGGCTATTGCGATCATTCCTCCAAAATAGGGTATAATATTTACAATTGCTCCGGTGATGCCAATAACGATTGCGAAATCAATATCAAGTATCAGCAAACCAATTGAATTAAGAACAGCCATAATTAGTGCTTCCAGTGATAACCCAACTAAATAACGTCGAATTATAGTTTTTATGCTATACATAACGTCTATGACTGCCGAATGGTGTACGCTTTTAAACATTTGTCTAATAAATTCAAGGAATAAAGTTTTATAAGCAAGGATAAAATATAGATATACTATGAAGAGTAAGAAGACAAAACAAAAAGTTCCCACAGTCATTAACGTGCGACCAAGGAAAATGCCAGAATCAGAAAATAGACCATCTTTGGTTTCTTTGACCCACATATTAATTTTAGAAGTTTTTACATTGAAATATTGTGAAGCCCAATGGATAATTTTGACGCTTGAGGATTCCATTTTTATTTTTAACTCTGGATAATTATCTACGAATATAGAAATCTGAGTGCTAATAAAAAAGCTAATAAATCCAATTATTAATAAAAGAAATGTAATGGATATAAGAATAGATATAGATAGTGAGATTTTCTTATTATGTATAAAATTAACCAGAGGATTCAATAATATAGCTATTAGAATAGCATATAGTAATGGAATGAGTATATTCTGACAGATATATAATCCATATATGAATGCATAGGAAGCAATAAAAATGAGTGCAGCTTTGGCATAAAATGGCAATTTTAAAGTCATTATTGAAGTGATTTTTTAAGAAATTCTAGTATTTGGATAAATTATATAGGCAAAAATACAATCTTACTTGTAAAGTTAAGATAAAATTTTAAATTGAATTATTTATATATTTATCAAATTGCTAGCTAATAAACTAATTCATTCAATACTTTTAAAATATTACAAAAGAGTACGAAGTTTATATTACGGCATATTAAAAAATGTCATAAAAATAAGAAAACAGCTGTGATTAAGGTTAGCTCTAACAATGTACAATACTGCCCTGGTGCATTTACAAATCCAAATAACACAATCTTATTGTTGCAATTTTAAATTGTAACTTTTCTTTACCAACATTCGTCATGGTATTGAAGAAATCGTTTTGGTTATGCGAGAATCTTATTGAATTTACAAATAAAAATGTATTAAATGCGAAAATAAATAGGTCAGTGACTCGAAGTACGCCATGTTTTTGTAAATTTAGTATACTTTTAGTGTTTTACTTTCTGAAGAAGATAAAAACTGCGATGATTGTCATTCCTATTGTAGCTGTATATCGAAACAATTCAATTAGATTAATTGACAAAAGATAGTACTTTTTAATTCAAATTATAGGAATTTATTAAATCAAGCATCTTGAGTTAGGAACTGATTTTTGTAAATATCAGGAGGAACAAATAAGAAAAGAATATGATTAAAAATAAAAAATCGTTCAGGTTGATCAAATCTGAACGATTTAATTCAAACCGAGGACATTAAAGTGCACTAATAATTTTTTGTAGTTCTTCTTTAGATTTACTTAATTTTACTTGTAGTTTTCCGTACATCTCATCTTTTTTACCTTCCTTATATAGAAAATCATCATCTGTTAAAATTGCGAATTTTTGCTTTAGCTTGCCTTTTAATTCTTCCCAATTTCCTTTAAATTCTTCTACTTTCATATTATTATAATTTAATTGTGAAATAATTTTCACTGCTCAAAAGTATCTATAGTTAAGAAATTTAAATTACACATTTTGAATTTCTTATTGTATAATTTACTCCTTTTAATTATTCAATTTTCTATTTTACTCTTGAAATGAAATGAGAAAAATTTGCCTAGTTGTTACAAATTAATAATCAAATTTTGAACTATTTCAGAGCATAATTAGGTCTTGCATAGTTATAATAGTCAATTTTTAAAATATCCAGGAAGTCCTCATCATCCACATGTAAATTATCTCCTAATAAAAATTTATATGTACCAGTCTTTTTAAATACAATTTGATTTTCAAATATTTGATAGGTATAAGGATCACATTTAAGTGTTGACGTATTGAGTGTTAACTTATCACATTTAATGAATTGCTTACTTGTAATGAAAGGGTATAAATTACCTCTGCGAAATTGAACCGGATATATTACATAAAAAAAGTTACCGGCAGGATCAATAATACCAAGACATTCTCCATGTGGTAAAGAGAATGTTAGCTCAATTTTTTCATTTAGGTAAATTGTTTTGGAAGAAGCTGATATTTTAATTCCATGATTTGACCTTTCTATTGAATTTGTGCACTGAATACCTGATAGTTGAGGAGGTTTTTCGAACCAGCTATAAATTATTATATTTATTGCAATTAAAATAAGCATGAAATGTACTTATTAAGATTTATTAATTGATAATACTAGATTTTTCATGTACTGTTTATGGATTTATTTTTGGAATAAATGTTTTATAATGTTTACGATCTTATTGATAAATTGTTCGCAATTATTATAATTTATATTATATGATCTAGCATAGCTTACCGTATTATTGTATGTTTAAAGCCAGTGAAATTTTTAACTTAAGCTATATGAAGGTCAAAAATACATTCTTTTATTTCAATTAGATAAATAATAGAAAGGTTGATTTGAAATATTTTGAAACTCACGAAACTTAAATACGTCTAATTCTATAAAGTAATATTTATTTTTTGCTAAATCTATTAATTGATTTACGCTTTACTAGGGGAGAGTCTATTAATAAATATTTTGCTTTAATCGGCATTAAGAACACCTAAATTTGTTCTTTTTGCACCCAATGATAACAGAAGAATAAAGGTCAAGACTTTTTGATTTAGAATAGATTCCAATATTTAAATGGGTCTTTGACCATTTATTACACGAAATAGGATAGCAATTATGGCTATAACTAGGAGAATATGTATAATAGATCCAGCACTATAAGCAAAAAATCCTACGGCCCATGCTATAACTAAAATGACAGCGATTAAATAAAGTAAATTTCCCATTTTTTTAAATTTAATTGTTTATTAATTTATAATTATATGTTTGTTCGTTAACATTAATTCGATGAGGCACTTTTTGAACTCAAGGTTTGATATAGAGTAAAAGGAAGTAAGTAAATCTTATTTATTTCTTGAATTGTAAGATTCTAAGGATTTACTCATAAAAGTGCAGTAAAAACTGCACTTTTATTAAGTAATGATATACCTATTCCTAATTCTATTTTTTGTTATTAACTGTAAGGTCTTTAAATGCTTGACCAAGTTCTTCCATGTCATGATTAAATTCGCGCTTGAAAGCTTCCCAATCACTATGGTTCTTATCATAACTTTCTATTTTGCTCTTTAGATTGGCAATTTTTAATTCAAGCTCATCAATAGTCTTTTGAAGTTTAGCATCCATTTTTTTCCCAGTAGATTTCATCTTAGCTTTCAACTTTGCAATGGTTTCTTCATTCTCTGCAATTTTTAGTTGCGATTCATTTTTATAAGTCTGCCATTCAGCATTATTGGCAGCAATTCGTGCATTTTCAGCAGCTTGCATTTCTGCTTTCTTTAGTTCTAGGTTTGCGGCTTCGACCTTGTCTTCAGCTTTTTCAACCTTTTGATTAGGCGATTGGCAACTAACTATAAGAAAGCCAGCTATAATAGTGATTAAGCAAGGAATAATTAAAAGTGATTTTTTCATTTTTTTAAGTTTTATTTTAAATAATATAATGTAAAGGTCTAATTAGAAAGTTTATGGTAATTACAGAATTTTAGCTATTTATTACATAATTCTCTTTTGAGTATGAATATATGAGTCACATGCTTTAAAATGCAAGAGAAACACCTATGTATAGAGCATTTGTGTTGACATGAGCCTTATCTAGAATAAAATAGGATCCATTATTGAGCGTCTGGCTATCATCACTAATATCAAAAAGACCTAAAATACCTCTATAACCAAAATTGAAAAGCAATGAATGAGAGGGAGTTAAGGCAATATCTAATCCTGCCCCATAAGCTAATCCTAGATCTCCTTTTCTAACTGCTAATATGGCTTTGGTTGAATCCAGACCAGATTGACCTGATGTCTCTAATTTACTTCCGATACTAATTCCAATTTGTGGACCAAAAACAGCATTGAAATTTACGAGTCTCGATTTGTTAGAATTTAGGGTTAGTAATAAGGGAATATTCAGATATTTTAGTTTTACCTGACGTTCGACATCTTGCTCCTTGTATTTCTGCGAAAGAGAATTATAAATGACTTCACCTTGAACACCAATGTGATCTGTAAAATTAAATGCTAATAGACCTCCAATGCCATAACCTAAAGTAGCTTCTCCAGTAATTTTTCCTCCTGAAGAAGTGTGGAAATCTGTTGAAGTTATAGTGGGCATTAGCCTAAGTCCTAATTCTACTCTTTGACCAACTAAATAGGTAGAAAATATTGGGCACATAAATAGCAGAATCAAGTATTGTAGTAATTTGCTTTTTTGATTTTTCATAATTAATTTAATTTAGTTTATTGATAGGTCAAAGATATTACCTACAATATTTGAGTTTATTACAATAGAAAAGGAATAAATTACATAATTTACTTGTGGATGCAGAAGTAGACATAGATGTTGATACGTATTAAATTTTATATAAATATGCTTTTAAGTTTATAAAAAGGAGGAATGCAGAGTCCTTATAAGGATTTATTTAAATAGAAGAAAATCAACGTTGCTTATTTAAATGGTAACTAAACTAGAGCTCACTAATTAGACATGAATTAAAAAATACTCTTGACTAGTAAAATATTTGTAGCGATGGATGAGTTCCATCTTATGAAGGAATAAAGAGGTAGTCTTTGGCAAATATTTTTGCGATTTTTCACAAATATCATGACAAAAACATTGACCAATAGAACAGTTACAATTTGAATAATATTTATTTAGCAGCTTGAAATTTTAATTTCAATTTCAAAAAATGTATTTCAAAATAATGATAGGACAGTGTCGCTAAGCCAACAGAAATTCCCAAAGATAAAAACAGAAATACACTATAGAATAAATTGGTATTTGAATCTTTCAAACCAATATTCTTCAATAAATTATAAGCAAGAAAAATTGAAAATACATGAAATATGTATATGCCATATGAGATTTTTCCAAGATATTTAAAAAATTTAGTCTCTAGACCTAAAATATATAAAACTGAATAATCAGCTATGGCAACTACTATGATCAACAAGGCAACTAGGATATCAATGATAAAATTGCTTTCAATTGAAGTAAATTTTATTCCAAATAAATACAACATGGCTTGGACGAGTAGATATAATTGAATTCCGAGGATCACATATATAAAGGATTTTCGATTTAAAAGTTTTTGTAATAATGAAGGACTGAAAAGTCCTGAATTCAATTGTACTGAAGAAACTTTTGGATTTTTTAATTGACTTGAAATATAGTTTATAATCATACTGAGACTAAAATATCTTAAGAAAAAAGCCAATGCCCCTCCTGCTCCAAAAAACAAGAATCGATGCGCTGTGAAATAGTACGAATAATTTGGGAATCCAACAAAGAAGTTTTCATGAGTATAATAGAAATAAAAGCCAGTACTAATAAATCCTAGGAGTACTATCCAAATATGATTTCTTAATAGATATAAAATGGGTGCAAACAGTAAGTAAAATTGTTCTTCAATACCCAAAGACCAAAAATGCCCTACTGCTAAGCTCGACACTGGATTTTGATAACCCAAAAGCGTTTGAAAATTAATACTAAATGTAAAGAGAAATGATAAATTGACTAAAAAATCTTTAAAATTGTAGGAATATTGAATG
>JBDSHL010000312.1:0-6710 GCA_039918515.1 Saprospiraceae bacterium
TGAAGCGCTTCGAATTACCATTTTGCTGGCAGTAATGTAAGGATGACTTGCGGAAGTAGCTACGTGATAGGTCCCGTCTTCAATTAGAATACTCAGGTTACCACCTTTAGTGTTAGCCTGGTTAATCGCGCTTTGAAATTCTTGAACAGACTTAACGTGGATAACTGTCCCAATAGTCTCTCTACAAGGGGTAACTGTATTGGTTGATACTTGAGATATAGTACAATTACATTGTTGTGAATGAGTTTTACTAGTAATACAGACTAACAACATTGATAGAATGGTGTATCGTTTAAATATTATAGGCATATCCTTTGATTTTATCTAATCACAATATTAATATAATTTGCGGAAATTAAATTATAAAATAGGATCAAAAATATATTAGTAACTTATAACAGTTGTTCATAGTTCAAGTTAAAAATGGAGGTGGGTGAAATAACAGTTTCATTATAAGGTATTTTATTACCAAATGTCTCTCTCATTTTTTGATCGAAAACTTCGTTTTAAAGGTCAAATTTGTTTAGCTTTAGAAAATGTCACATTTCAATTTCCTTTGCTTGTTAATAAATTTTCTTAATAAGTTCGGAGCAGTATATTTTTTTCTCATTCCAGTCAAAGCAGAGATCTTAAGTATTTTCCATTAATGCTGTTGCCAATTTAAATTCTAACATAGTCTAATCGTTGAAGTGGCATTAAAAAGTTTATTTGGATGTAAAGTCCAAACAATATTTCCAAACACAAAAGGTGTAGCATTATGATGTATTCATTTATTGTTATATTAGCGAATGACAAGTTCCTAAAATAAATTAAATCTTTAAATTGTAACGTGCATTTCTTCTCATTCATCTTATTATTGTATGAATAGTAAACTTAATTGCCTTATTTACGATCTTAGAAGTTAACTGTCGTTTATAATTTTTTTTAGTTATATGCCAAGCCCGAAAAAGTCAAAGGAGTATACCTTCCATAAATGACATCAAGTGGAAGAAATACTCCTAAGACAAAGAATTGAGAATATAGAATTGGCAGAAAGGCTTAGGCGCTCTCCCTGCTCAATTTCATAACATCAGTCACAATAACTTCCGTTACATAACGTGTCACCCCAGTTTTGTCTTCATAACTTCTTGTAGTTATACGACCATGTACCAGGATCTCTTGACCCTTGTTTAGATATTTCTCTACATAGTCTGCCTTGGTGTCCCATGCAACAAGGTTATGCCATGTTGTGTTGACTACTTTTTCTCCTTTAGCGGAATAATAGTTCTCATGTGTAGCGAGTGAGATACGTGCTACTTTTTTACCCTTTTCTAGATTGGTAACTTCTGGCATTTTGCCTAGGTGTCCGATCAGTTGAACTGAATTTCTTAGATTTTTCATAGTTAAAAATTTTTGATTCGTGAAACAATAAATAAATTGACAGGACAAAGATGTGGGCACTCCAAACTGACACCCGTTTTTTATATGTTTATATCTGATTATATACGTAAATAAACGTAAGAATACGGATAAACCTATATAAAATAAGAGTAAATTATACTTTTAATAAATTTTATAAAATGTCCAATTTAATCAGGGTCCTCTAATAACTGGTCATATTAGCATTAAGATTAAAGGTCTGAAATGCAATAGGTGGAACATTTTATTCTGGTGAATCTGTACTTTGAATTAATGAATAAGTTACATTAAACCACTTTGAATTGATATTTAGTCCAATTTTTGCTATGCACAATTGTAAATAAAGTTATACTAGGCGGTCCCTTACGGAAGGTAAGGATAAGAATTGATTTCTATTAGATTCATGTTCTATACCTTTTATTGACAGGGTTAGCTGACCTTTTAGTTTAGTTACGTATGAATGTTGTTGACAAGTCATTTTGTAACCATCTTTTTACTCGGAAATAAACGACCTACTATGGAGTTTGTGTAACCCATGTCATGCTACGGAATTACCGTTCTAGAAATCAATTTTAATCTTGGGATGGAAGATAAAATTCCAGCTTACATTTTAATAAACTTTTTGAATAATCTTTTATTTTCATTTTGAATAGAAACAATATAAATTCCTGTAGGCCAATTTAAAGTGCTCAATTCGTAACTATTTTTTCCAGTTGCACTAAATAATGTAATGCCATCTAGACCACATACGTTCACTTCAGATTCCTTTGAATCACTATTAATCATTAAAGAATTATTGATAAAATTTGAAAATATTTCAATGTGATTTAATTTTTTTTCTTCACTAATATTCGTAGGAATAGATGCATAATTGCCACTTCTGAATTTTATGGTACGGCTATTATCATCTTGCCATACTACATATATTTCTTTTGAATTCATTGCCACATCTGTATTAGTTATGTTATCTAGATCTACTGTATCATAATTGGTAGTAAGTCCTTTTGAAATATCTTTAGAGAACAACAGCGGAAGTTGAGCTTTTCCATTTACATCTTGTGTCCACACCACTGCAACGGAATTACCATATGATGCAATTCGAGGATAGTTTTGTCCATTTAAATTACTAATTGCTAGAGTAAGATTTTTACTTGAAATCAAGGAAACTTTGCTTAGAGATGAATTGCTAAAATAAGTCAAATTCTTTCCTTGAGAACCATTCATGAATACCGAATAAACATTGTCACCTATAATCACTGCATCAGGTCCACTGGCAGGACAATTCTGAATGAACCATTTGTTTCGATCAACATTACAACCGTTTGTAAAAGTATTTGCATTATCATTTGAAACTCCCATCCAGGTGTCTCTAATATTATTATTGTTGTCTCTATAAATCATTGCACATTGATCTTTTTGTGAAACAACGACAGCAGGGCAACAATCACAAATGGATGAAGAACTACCAAATCCACTTGCTAGGACATCTTTGGAAAAACTATTACCAAAGTCAGTTGATTTGCAAACCACCCATCGGGATTCTCCAAAAGTTTTATTGAATTTCATGAAGGCAACTATAGGATTTCCAAGGGCATCGGTTGTTACTGTAGGAAACCTTGAAATGCTATCCCCAATTTGGTCGACCCTTATAGGATTAGAAAAGGTCTTGGCACCATCAAATGAATGAACGATATAAAGATTTTTATTGATTTCTCCTTCAGGAATCTCTTTCATAACGACATAGATGGTATCCCCATGAGATGCTATATCAGGTCCCATCCAAGAGGCCGTTGCTATAGTTAGCTGAGCACTGAGTTTAATCGGATTGCTGAAACTTGTTCCATTCCAATAAGAGCAGAAGACTGAAGCATCATTGCCTCTTCCCCAGATTACTACGGGCTGATCATTCCTGTTGAGCACAACTCTAGGATGGTTATTGCCAAAACTATTGGCCGCAATATTCATACCTGCAGTCCATTGTATGCCAGATTGGGCATTAACATTCAAAGACCATAAAATCAATAATAGAAGTGTTGTAAATTTCATAATGGAAGTATTTAGTAAATAAAAGATAAAGATAGCTTTTTTTATCATGAAATGCATACAATTTTTAATTTTCAGGCGTTGCATCTTTTTTCAAGTATTTTTAATGGCTTTCATGTTTTACCATATATATAATTTTAAATTTTCGAATGCATAAAATTAGGCTATGTAATTCGACAGGATACAAGCGCTATTTCAGGGCACTAATTTTTAGAAAATAAATGATTTCTGTGAGTCTTTAAGACATTACTTTTCCATAGATTGATATTGTTTATTACCTTGCGAACAATTTAGTATGAAGATAGGAATAATTTGCATTGGAGATGAATTATTAATTGGACAAGTTATAGATAGTAATTCAGCGCAGATAGGCTTATTGTTAAGCGAAATTTCCTTAACCGTTTTTAGAAAATGGACGGTATCTGATAGCTGCGAAGAAATTAATTATGCACTTCAATCTTCAGTCACTGATTGCGATTTAACCATTATTTCAGGGGGTCTAGGCCCAACCAAAGATGATATTACAAAAAAAGCCTTAGCAAATTATTTCAAAGTAAGTCTAGTTTTTAGTGAACAGAACTATCAACATTTATATAATTTATTGAGTGCTCGTAATATTGAAGTTCAGGAAGCACACAAAGTACAATGTATGGTACCTTCTAATGCCGATTTGCTCAACAATAAGTTGGGTACAGCAATGGGACTTTGGATGGAAAAAGACAATAGAATATTTATTGCTTTACCAGGCGTGCCTGACGAAATGAATGCTATAATGAAAGAAGAAGTTCTACCGCGTTTGAAATTGCTGAGCACCAATGAAATTACATCTCATCGAACATTTCTTACGGTTGGTTATGGAGAAACGGATATAGCCTATAGAATAGAACCTGTCCTTAATGAAATGCCTGAGTTTATAAAGGTTGCCTATCTGCCAGCTATTGCCCAAGTCCGTTTAAGATTATCTGGCACCCATAAGGACAAAAATGTATTAAATGAAACGCTTGACTTTTACAGTAATCAAATAAGAAACTTACTCGGTTCTATAATATTTGGTGAATCAGATAGCAATTTAGCCTTTGAACTAGGAAAACTATTGATGAATAGAGGAATGAAAGTTGGAACGGTAGAGAGTTGCACAGGAGGGGCTTTGGCAGCGAAATTCACCTCCAATCCCGGAAGTTCTGCTTATTTTAAAGCTGGCTTGGTTACATATGCTACCGAATCAAAGGAAAGCTTGCTTAATATTTCCACTCAACTGATAGAAGAGAAAGGTGTAGTAAGCGATGAAGTAGTAAGGTCTATGGTTATTGAAGGTTCACGTTTTCTAAAAGTTGACTTGGCCATAGCGACTTCTGGAATAGCTGGACCTGATGGCGGAACTCTTCAAAATCCTGTAGGAACTGTTTATATCGCTTGCGGGAACGAGCATAATCAAATCTTTAAAAGACTTAGCTTATCAAGGAACAGAACACGCAATATTGAAGCGGCCACAATCCTTGCTTTATCCTTAGCCAGAGATTGGCTGCTAGCTAGGAGCTAAATTCCTCTTTATTGCATAACTTTGAGCCATATTTTCAAGTCTTGATAGTTAGCAAATTTTAACTTTGTATGGCACAAATTGAACTGATAATGCCTAAAATGGGCGAGAGTATTATGGAAGCTACCATTCTCAAATGGTTAAAAAAAGAAGGGGATTCCGTAGAACTGGATGAAACCGTTCTGGAAATAGCTACAGATAAAGTCGATTCTGAAATTCCATCTCCTGCCAAAGGAATTCTCACTAAAATACTTCACAAGGAAAATGAAGTTGTTGCAATAGGTAAAATTATCGCTTATATCGAGACTTCCAATAGTTTAAATGATGCAGTTTCAAACCCTACAATAACTACAACTTTGCCTATTGAAAAGATTTCAGTTCAGCAAGATTCAATTCCAAAAGTCAAAGTAGTTAATGAATTAATTAAATCATCAGATTCCAGATTTTATTCTCCTTTGGTGAAAAGCATTGCCAAGCAAGAAAATATTAACCAATTACAATTAGATCAAATTCAAGGTTCAGGTCTAAAGGGAAGAGTTACCAAAAGAGATATACTAAGTTATATCGAAAAGCCAGATTCTATTCCCGTTGATACAACTCAATTAAATTCTACAAGTCAAATTTCATCACCAGCCATTACAATAAGTGGAAACGTAGAAATTATTGAAATGGATCGCATGAGAAAAATGATTGCTGATCATATGGTAATGAGTAAACAGACTTCCCCACATGTAACTTCATTTGTAGAAGTAGACATGACCAATGCTGTATTGTGGAGAGAAAAAGTCAAAGAACAGTTTGCTAAGAAATACAATCAAAAAATTACATTTACACCAATATTTATTGAAGCAGTTGCGAAGGCTATTAAAGATTTTCCACTGATCAATGTTTCGGTCAAAGGGACACAAATCATTCGAAAGTTAGATATTAATATTGGAATGGCAACAGCTCTTCCTTCCGGCAATTTAATTGTCCCTGTAATAAAATCAGCAGACAGACTGAATCTCGCTGGAATCACTTATGCAGTAAATGATCTTGCTTCACGCGCAAGAGACAATAAATTGAAGCCTGAAGAAATTCAAGATGGAACATTTACATTAACCAATGTAGGAAGCTTTGGCAATGTTATGGGAACTCCAATCATTAATCAACCTCAAGTAGCTATACTCGCCACAGGAATCATAAAGAAAAAACCTGTCGTCATTGAAACTCCAACGGGCGATCTCATTGGAATTAGACATATGATGTACTTATCCCTTTCTTATGATCATCGTGTAGTTGATGGATCTCTTGGAGGAAGATTTATCAGGAAAGTGGCAGACTATCTTGAACAATTTGATCTCAGTCAATCCATTTAATTCCCCTTCTTTGAAAAACACTATTAAACTCAATTTTATACTATTATTTCTATTAAGTGAAATTCTTTTATTCGCGCAATCCAATTCTGACATAAAGAGAACTGCACATCAGAATTATCAAACAGGCAACTTTAAAGGAGCATCTGATATTTACGAAAATCTTTGGGGAAGAGTGAGTTTTAATAAAAATGAATTGCTAGAAGCAGCAGAGGCATTTCGTTTAAATCATAAATTAGATCTCTCCATTGATGCACTTCAGAGTTTTTTGAAAAAATCAAGGCATAAACAGAAATACCTATTACAACTTGCTCGCACTATGCAATACCAAAAGCAATTTTATAATGCTGCAATAGTTTATAAAGATTATCTTAAAG
>JBDSHL010000313.1:0-8170 GCA_039918515.1 Saprospiraceae bacterium
CAAAGCATCCGAAGGACATGATTTGGATATTTCCAAAGCAGAAATATTAGAACAGAAGATTATAGATCCGACGATTCTTAATAAAGTTTATGAATATACTATTGCTTTATTCGAGATGGGAACAGCAATGGCGAGAGATAAAGGATTGATTCTTGTGGATACCAAATATGAATTCGGATTGCATCAAGGCGAGATTATACTTATGGATGAAATTCATACACCAGATAGTTCGAGGTATTATGTTGCGGATGGATATGATGAGAGATTGGAACTGAATCAAGCCCAGATTCAATTATCTAAAGAATTTGTTCGAGAATGGTTAATGCATTATGGATTCCAAGGTAGAGAAGGAGAATTGATGCCTGAGATGCCAGATGCTTTTGTGTGGGAGATTAGCAATCGATATATCGAGCTTTACGAAAAAATTACTGGAATTCCATTTCAGAAAAATCCCGCATTGAATATTGAAGAGAGGATTAGTATTAATCTGAAAAATTATATTGAAAATAATTTCAATCTTCTTAAGTAAATTCGTTTCCATAATACTTCAAGCCAACTTACTGGTTTTTCCATTTGGTTATTATATGGGTTAAAGAATATTCCATTTATGGAAGCACTATTATTTTTTTTCAATGCAATATTCAATACTTGGTAAGCCATAAGGCAGCCAGTCATCCACACCATAGGAGCGAATGAAATCCGCTTCATCTTTCCACTTAGAATATCTTTAGCGATACTTAGATCGATATAATTTAGACAATTAGAATGAATGGCTACATGTTCAATTTCTTTAATTAAGCATTCTCTTTCTATCTGAGGTGTGATTTTGTCAATGAGTAGTCCAAGTGATGGATAATTAAAAGCTTCTTCAGGTCTTTTATCCGTTGGTTTAACAACATAGACATTTGGGAAAGTGCATGCAAAAGCATCTATACAGGTTCGATGATGTTCTTTGCATTTACGTAAAAGAAGTATGGAATTTTTCATATCATCACACCCGTTAATGACAATATCTGAATTCAATAATATCTGATCAATCTCATTGACCCAAGTTTCGTTTTTAGTAATTATTTTAATATTTGGGTTTATTTCTTTTAAAGCTATTGCTGTAATATCTGTTTTATTTTGACCAATAGTATTTATATTAGCAAATATTTGACGATTTAAATTTGATAATTCAAATTGATCAATATCCGAAATTATAAAATTTTCGATTCCCATTCTCGCAAGACAAGCAATAGCTGCACTACCCATGCCACCAACACCGGAAATAAATATTCGTAAATTTTTTAATATATTTTGTTCTCCAATGGTCACAAACCCTATATTTCTAGATGTGAATTCGGTGTAAGAATATGAATTTGTCATACTTAAAGTTTTTTATATCCTGCTGTTTATTTTTATAATATTTACTTTTGAATTAAATGTCAATTTTACTCAAAATTCATTTTTTTCAGAAATAATTCATTCCTAATGAGTAACGTTAGTTAGAATATGAGACATAGAATTTGAAAATTTTTGTATAAAATATTTATAAAAAAGGCGTACCGAAAGTATTCCAATTTGCATAAAATCATCACCGCGATTGTAGTCTAAATTATTATTGCAAAATTCATTAACTTTTTTGATTCGATATTTTGCACAATCATTAAAAGATTTTTTTAAGTTATCAGATCCACCAGTATAGGAATTTAGAATAATTTGCTTTTTAAGATCAATGGTAGCGTCCTCCCCAGTACCAAATACTTTTCTGTGATTTTTCATAATGGCCTTAAACAGAAGTCTATGAACATTAGTTTGCTTCGAATATTTTATTGGATTTGGATATACATTTTTATAGTGTTGGGCTACTACACCAATTACGCAGGGAACTTGAGAGACATTTGATATCCAGATTGGGCGGAACTTGCGTTTAAGTAATAATAATACATTTGGTAAAACGTACAATAGTCCTAAAAGTGATTTTTTTCTAAATGATTTGGCTATAAAAACCAATCCTAGATGTAGAACTTCAAAACATTTAGCGCCATTAAAAACATTAAGATATATCTGAGCTGCAAACCCTATTGGACTGTTAGAGTTTTTATCATATGCAATGGTAATAAGTCGATCATTTATATCTTCTTCCCCATTTTTTAAAATTCCATAGTCAAGTGTTTCTTGGGTATTAGCAATGGCTTGAACATCTTCGATTATTTGTTCGAGCGAATTTTTATCTAGCCATTGACCAGGTTTGTCCCAGATTTTAATATTAAATTCTCTAAATTTAAGTTCGCAATAAAAAAACTTCTTTCTGTTTAGAATCGCCTTTATAATGTTTATAATATTATTAATTTTTCGCATTTATTAAATTTTTATTAAAGTTTATTAAGTTAATGAATTAAGTATTTTTCAAATATGCAAAGGTCATGCAGTTTAGTAGCCTTGCCGTCTTCCATCTTTTTTAGGCTTGCTTTATTAGTTTCTGATATCCAAGTAATACCTAATTTTTTAAATCCTCTTTTTTTTAAGGCAATTATTATTAAGTACAATATGGCTCCTAAAACACCTTTATTTTGATATTCAGGCGCTATAGATGAGAAGATACACAATGCGCGATGGCGATGGTTTTTTAATTTAAAATAATGATATATGGCTGATAACGACAACTTACTTTTTGTTGCTCTTAAAAATGGATTGATATCTGGAATCTGAATACTAACGCCAATAGGAATTCCATTATGCTTGACCAAAAAGGAAATGTGGTTATCCATAAAATAGATCAAATCTTTAGCCTGAAAGTTAAATTCGTCCATTGTAATGGGAACGAAATGGGCATTATTCTCAAAGCCTTTATTGAAAAGTTCTAGTATACTTGGTTTTAAGGTCTGATATAATTTTTTTGAAATGGCTATAAATTCAAATTCAGGGTTATTTAACAATGCATTTTGTTTACTACTTAAAATCGAATGTGGATCTATATTTTCTATATCCATTTCATAAGTTGACATTGGAAAAATAGGTGCAAGTCTTGCATTTGTCATCAACTTGGCATAATAGGGCATTCCATAGGACTGCAAAATGTATGGTTCTTTATCAAATCCATTAAGCATTACACCCATTTCTTGCATTGCTGTTAAATTGAAATTTCCAGAGATGGATGTACAAGCTCTTTTTAATGCAAAACTCTCGGCACATTTAAAGAGTTGATCTGCGATAGTCTGATCATCAATACATTCGAAAAATCCAAAGTAGCATTTCTTTTCATTATAATGCCGATTATAAGCATGATGAATGTGAACTGAAATCCTACCAACAAATTCATTATTTTTTTTAATCGTAAAATAGGTATAGTCTTCTTCGGAATTGAATATGGGGTTTTTCACACTAAGCATTTTCTTAAGGTCTGGTTCAAATGTTCCGGCAAAAAGACTATTCGCTCCTCTTATTGCATAGGGTACTTTAAAGAAGCTGTTAAAATCTTTTTCTAATATTTCTACCATATTAAAGTGTTTTTAAAAATTCTATCAAATTTTCTTTTTCGGTTTCAGTTAATGGATTAAATATTTTTTCATGACCTAAATTTGATAAACCTCGTTGTTGAGTATCATAATTTGCATGATTGGACCATTCAGGATAATTGTATTGATATATTCCATTCTTCAATATACCTTTTATTCCAACCCTTTCATAATCCAATTCATGCCCACCACAATAAAATGCTTTAGGTCTGCTTTCCGGATGAAATAAATGCCATAAAGTCGGAACAGAATTATTATGAAAATAAGGAGCAGTTGCCCATATCCCAGATAGTACTGGAGCAACATACCCTTTTTGTACAGCTGTTTGAAACCAACCTTTTTGTGGTAACTTTTGAAGAATATTAAAGTCCTCTTGATGTATTGCTAGCGCTCTTATTGAGTCTGTTCCTATTTGTTCTAATGCAATGAGTTTATTTGGAAAACTTAATAATTTATTCCGATATAGTGAACCTTCATATGTTCCATGACATGACTGACATTTTAATTGAAAAATATTTCTTCCCAATTCAGATTTACTTAGATTAATTGAAGCTGGAAACGGAGGAGTTTCCAATTTGGATAAATAGATCATAATTTCCTCAATGTCAGTAAGTGCTTTAGAAGCTAACTTGGCATTATATCCCATTGTACCTATAGTGAATATGGAAACAATCTTAGCAAGACTTTTAGCATGCAAGTAACTTGTATCTTGACAAGATATTTCTTCAAAAAAATTGGAATGTATTGGAGCATAATTTCCAGAGACCAGAAGACTCGATTTAAAACTAATGTTAGCCAATGCGGGTATAGCATTAAGTGCACCTTGAGTATCATCATATGTTTTACTATTAATAAGGCCTAAGCCAGCTTTTATTGCTCCAATGCCATTAACCAATCCTGGACCGCCAATTTTATATAAAGCAGGATTATTTCGTGTCTTGAGTATCTTAGGAACTTCTTTTTTTAGTTGCTTAAAAAATATTTTTAAACCATTTAATTCTTTGCTACTTGTTTCTGGAAAAAGTTTAAGAATGGAGATTTGAAATTGCTTCTCATTTAAGGATAATAAATTTATATATCCTTTGAAAAGATCATTGGAGAATACATCTAAATTTAAAGATGTATTCGGCATCCCTAAAACAAATTCTTTAGAAGGCATTCCATCTTTTCCATAAAGAGCTCCACTGTGACAAGAGCCACATCCTAGATCTGCTACTTCAATTTGATATTTTCCTTTTATTGGATGGATGCCTGATAGACTCCCAAAAATGAGACCAATTGGTTTAGAATGGTAAGGATTTTCATCTGCAGGATTTATGCCAAATCCATAGGATGCAAATAGAGAATCGATTATTTGAAATTTTTTTTCTGAAATTGTAGAAAGCGCGAGTAGAGCTATCTTATAAACAAAACCGTTGCTTTTTAAGGTATGTGGATAAATGCCGCCCATGTCTCCATATAAAAATTTCATTTGGCCAAGTTCAGATCCTTTCAAATTTTTATTTAGTAGTTTTTGATATGGATCTGAATGTTTAGTTACAATACAGCCATACAAGAGAAGTATTGAAGAGAATACATAAAAATATTTTGATCTTAAAAAAGGCATAATTTATATTTCTAAGGTGTTTTCAAATTTGATTGATATAAAAGATTTGTTGATTTGAAAATGGTAGAGGATAATTCATTCAGATTTATTAGTTTTATTGGTTTAAAAAAAATGTAGGGCAATTAATTTTTACAACAATAATTGTTAGATTCATTTTTTGAAAATGCAAACTCATTGAGATGACAAAATTGGATTTTCATAATTAATAAGGTTTGTTTTTTCAAAGACTTTTGATTTTAAAAACGATCATTTTTTTATATTATTAAGAGTATTTAATAATCAAAGATCTGCTTAGATTAATTGACTTGAATATATTATTCGTCTAAAAACACATATAAATTTGTATAATATGTATATTTTGACCTTAATGATGTATCTAGGCTTAATAAATTTAATGGATAGCGATGATTGATGAGCTAAAAATTTAAATGAATTACTTAGCTTTAAATGGGTTAATGATCAACCCGTGATGAATTAAATCTCCTTAATTTTCATCCATGACAAATAAATGCATTGCCCTTCACTCCCTAATTTAGTGTCTTATTTTTTTTATAATAATTGTTCAAGAATTTCCTCTACCTAAACTTCAAAGCCTTGACAGGATTTACTTTAGATACAAGATAAGAGGGCAGTAGTAAATTAATGCAAATGACTACAAAGAAGACAGCGTTGACGATAATGATTATATAGGGATTAAGACTAATGGGTGCATGATCTAAATAATAATCAGCTTCACTGAGTCTGATGAATTTAAAATGATATTGCAACAAACATAATCCAATTCCAATCAGATTGCCAATTATTATTCCCTTGATTAGAATCCTAATTCCATATCGAATAAAAATCTTTCTTTGTTCCCATGCACTCATACCTAATGAAGTAAGAATTCCTATCATAGTCGTTCGGGACATGATAAGAATAAGTAAAGTGGTAGACATATTTATGATACACACCAACATAATTAAACCTAGAATGAAATGTTTATTGATATCCTGAAGCGATAGCCATTCAAATATATGGGGAGATTTATTTCGAATGGATTCTGAATAGGCAGAAGATGGTAGAATTTCCTTGTAGAGGTAACTACTAATAGTATCTATATCCGCTATGTCATTTACGAAAATTTCTAATCCAGTGACTTCATCACTTTTCCAATGCAGAATTTGTTGAAGAAGCTGTATGTCTACTAGAGCAAATTTTTTATCATATTCTTCCAGACCTGTTCTGTAAATTCCTGAAACATTCAATTTTCTCTTTAGATGTTTATTGTCGATGAAGAAGTGAATAATTACATCGTTATTAATTTTTAAATTTAGCTTATTGGCAATTTGTTCAGAAACAATAATGTCTCTAGAAAATGAACTGTCATTGAATTGTATAATTCTGCCTTGTTTGATAAACTTTTGTAAGAAACCGCTATCGAATTTCTTATTAATTCCTTTAAGAAAAAGTCCCTCATATCCTTCATCTTTTACTATAATGCTTGGCAATACTGTAAATTCTTCAATCGACTTGATAGGATTTTTATCTAGGCCGATTGAAGCATAATCAGCTTTAAGTGTTAATTCCTTTATTTCTTTTGAATCTTCCAAAGGAATAGCCTCTATGCTTCTGTTTGTCTGTACATCTGTAATGTGTATATGTCCCCAGAAGCCAAACACCTTAGCTGCAATCTGCTGTTGGAATCCCTCGAATACAGAAGCCGAAATAATCATTACTGAAATGCTCAATGAAGTAGTGATAATGGAAATACTAATAATATTCCTTATGAGTGACTTTCTGAAAGCTTCATAAGTCTTTTGAGCTATAAAACGACTAATGTTCATTGAAAGAAGTAGGATTGTTCAAGCTAATAAGTTGTTCTATACCAATTTTAGTAAGTATATTAAAGTTGTCTATAATGTATATTTGCCACTTCAAGAGGAAGGATATAATATGCAAAGAAAGAGTTTTTTAGAGGAATTAAGCTGGAGAAATATGATTCAAGACAGAACTCCAGGGATTGAGGATTATTTTGGACAGGGAATGGCCATTGGATATATCGGATTTGACCCGACTGCTGCTTCTCTTGGTTTAGGAAATTATGTACAAATAATGCTTTTGAGTTTATTTCAACAATCTGGTAATAAGCCTGTAATAGTAATGGGTGGTGCAACCGGTAGAATAGGAGATCCATCCGGAAAGGATAAAGAAAGAGATTTGAAATCATTTGAGGAATTGCAAATAAATATCGATAAACAAATTGCTCAATTCAAACAATTCCTGAATTTCGAGGATGGTCCAAATGCTGCTATCCTGGTTAACAACTATGATTTTTATAAAAATATGAATGCGCTAGACTTTCTCAGAGATGTCGGAAAGAGTATGACAGTGAATTATATGATGTCTAAAGATTCAGTTCGCAAAAGATTGGAAACGGGAATTTCATTTACCGAATTTAGTTATCAACTGGTTCAAGCGTATGATTTTTATTGTTTGTATAAAGACTTTAATTGTAAATTGCAAATGGGTGGATCTGATCAGTGGGGCAATATTGTGTCTGGAATTGACTATATAAATAAGAATGTTTCTAATGCAAAAGCACATGCCATTACAACCCCTTTATTGACCAAGTCGGATGGAAAAAAATTTGGAAAAACAGAGGAAGGCAATATTTGGTTAGACCCAACCATGACCACACCTTATCAATTTTATCAATTCTGGTTAAATTCAGATGATGCGGATCTGACAAAATTGCTTCGTTATTTTTCTTTCAAATCACATGAGGAAGTGCTGAGCCTTGAAATTGAATATGCAGCTAACCCAAGAGGATTAAAACAAATTCTTGCAGCAGAAATAACGGAGCGTATTCATCATCAAGTAGCCTATCAGTCTGTGTTAAAAGTGAGTGAACTTTTGTTTAATAAAGATTGCAATTCAGATTTTTTAAAATCCTTAAGTCTTTCCGAACTTTCTGATGTTGCGAAGGAAATTCCGAAGTACGAAATTGATTTAAATCAAATAAAGAATGGGATCAACATCATTAATTTGTTGAGCGAAACTTGCCCTATTTTTAAATCTAAAT